>NZ_JBKKAP010000058.1:0-9998 GCF_046714615.1 Paeniglutamicibacter sp. | reverse complement strand
GTATTTATATACCCCCAAGACACGGGTTTCAATAGTGCGCCCGGGTGCCGGGACCGCTGCGCGGCCACGGCACCGGGAGCCTGGTCCGGGAAAGGACTGAACCATCATGGACATCACCTATCGCATCGAGCAAAAGCGACACATCAACGGCTCATTCCCCGGCCCCAAATCGGTGGAGCTCGCGGCCCGCCGCGCCAACGCCGTCGCCCTTGGCGTTGCATCGGCGATGCCCGTCTACGTGGCGGACGCCGACGGCGGCATCATCGTGGACGTCGACGGCAACTCCATCATCGACCTGGGCTCGGGCATCGCCGTGACCAGCGTCGGCGCCTCCAACGAAAAGGTCGCCGCCGCAGTTGCAGCACAGGCAGCCCGCTTCACCCACACCTGCTTCATGGTCACCCCCTACGAGGGCTACGTCGAGCTGGCCGAAAAGCTGGCCGAGATCACTCCGGGCACCCACGCCAAGAAGGCGGTCTTCTTCAACTCCGGTTCCGAGGCCGTCGAGAACGCCATCAAGGTGGCCCGCGTGGCCACCGGCCGCACCGCGGTGGTCGCCTTCGACCACGCCTATCACGGCCGCACCAACCTGACCATGGGCCTGACCGCGAAGGCCGCTCCATACAAGCGCGGCTTCGGCCCGCTGGCATCGGAAATCTACCGCATGCCGATGAGCTACCCGTTCCGCGAGGAAAACCCGAGCATCTCCGGCAAGGAAGCCGCCGAGCGCGCCATCCTGGCCATGGAGAAGCAGATCGGCGGAGACCAGATCGCCGCCATCATCATCGAGCCGATCCAGGGCGAGGGCGGCTTCATCGTCCCGGCCGAGGGCTTCCTGCCGCGCCTGGCCGAGTGGGCCAAGGAGCAGGGCATCGTCTTCGTCGCCGACGAGGTGCAGGCAGGCTTCTGCCGCGCCGGCGCCTGGTTCGCCTCCGACATCGAGGGCATCGTCCCGGATATCATCACCGTGGCCAAGGGCATGGCCGGCGGCATGCCGCTGTCCGGAATCGTGGGACGCGCCGAGTTGCTGGACGCGGTCCACCCCGGCGGCCTGGGCGGCACCTACGGCGGCAACCCCGTCGCGGTGGCAGCTGCCCTGGAGACCATCAGGTTCATGGAAGAACAGGACCTCGCTGCCCGTGCCCGCGAGATCGAGGAACAGTTCTTCACCCGCATGCGCAAGCTTCAGTCCGAGGTCTCGGTCATCGGAGACATCCGCGGACGCGGCGCCATGGTGGCCATCGAACTGGTCAAGGCCGGCGGCATCGAGCCGGACGCGGAGATCACCAAGAAGATCGCCGCCGACTGCTTGGTCGAGGGTGTGCTGATCCTGACCTGTGGAACCTACGGCAACGTCATCCGCCTGCTTCCCCCGCTGGTCATCGGCGACGACCTGCTGGCCGAGGCTTTCGAGGTGCTCGAAGGGGCCATCCGCGCCAACGTCTAGCCAATGTGCTAGCGCAAGACCGGGAAAGGAGCCAGTTGGTTGTTCAGGGCTTTGAACAACCAACCGGCTCCTTTCTTCATGCCCGGGAGCCGACCCGGGCCGGTCAGGAATCGGTGAGGATCACCAACTGGCCGGTGGCCCGGGTCATGGCGACATAGCGGTCAACCGCGCCTTGGATGCCGTCCCCGAAGGCCTCCGGATCCACCAGCACAACCAAGTCGAACTCCAGGCCCTTGGCCAGCTGAGGCGTCAGCGAACCGACCCGGGGCATGGGAGTGAATGCGGGATCGCCGATCACCGCGGCGGCACCGTCGGGGTGCCCGGCCAGCCAGGCCTCGAGGATTGCCGCCAACTCGCTTGTTCGGCCGTGGCGCACGGGCGGCCCGCCGGTGCGGATGGAAACCGGGACGTTGGCATCGGGCAGCGCGTCCCGGATCACGGCCTCGGCTTCCTCCATGACTTCCGCCGGCGTGCGGTAATTGATGGACAGCGAGGCCATCGTGACCCGCCCCAGCCCGACCCTGGACAGGCGTTCCTCCCAGGACTCGGTGAATCCGGCCCTGGCCTGGGCCCGGTCGCCGACCACGGTGAAGCTGCCCGACGGGCAGCGCGAGAGCAGCATCTGCCACTGGGCGTCGGTGAGCTCCTGGGCCTCGTCCACGACGATGTGTGCGAACGGGCCGGCGAGTTCGTCGGGATCCAGGCCCGGTGTCTCGTCCTGGTCAAAGAGGTACTCCTGCAGGTCCTCCCCGCGCAGCATCGACATCACCATCAGTTCGGAGTCGTCGGAGGCCACCAGGTCGTCGATGACCCTGTCCATCAGCTCGTGCCCGGCGGGAGCCGAGTGGTTGGAGCGCGTTTGCCGCGCCGCTTCCGGGTCCCCGAGCAGTTGCCGGGCCGCGTCCAGCAGCGGCAGGTCGCTGGCGGTCCAGGCCCGCCCGTCGGCGCGCTGGAGCAGCCTGATCTTGTCCTCGTTGAGCCAGGGGGCGCACATGGCCAGGAATGTGGGCACCGTCCACATGCCGCCGATGACCGAGGCCGGCTCGAGCACCGGCCAGGCGTCGTCGAAGGCAGCTGCAAGCTCCCGGTTGCGCAGCAGCGACTTGCGCAGCACCTGCGCCGGGACGTCCGCATCGTGCTTCTGCACCAGGAGTTCGATCAGTGCGTCGCGGACCGCGCCGCGCGCCTCGTTGTGCGGGGTCCCGGGTTCCGCGGCCTCGAAGGCCTCGGCCCAGTCCCCGGCATCCAGCCAGGGCTCCGCGAACTCGGTCTCCACGACCATGCCCTCGGCGGGAGGCTCCTGGAAGAAACCCACGGCAGTCGCAACGGCCTTCACCATCTGCACCGTCGACTTCAGGGCGGCCACGTCCGGGTCGGTCTCCTCCGCGGCACCGGCGCCCTCGGGGAGCAGGTCCCGCAGGGTGCCAACCTGCACGCCCTCCTCGCCGAGGCTCGGCAGGACGTCGGCGACGTAGGCGAGGTAGGGCTGGTGCGGCCCGATGAACAGCACCCCTCCGCGGTGGTGGCCGATGCGCGGGTCGGAGTAGAGCAGGTAGGCGGAGCGGTGCAGCGCCACCACGGTCTTGCCGGTGCCCGGACCGCCGTCGACCACCAGCGCGCCCCGGGACGGTGCGCGGATGATGGCGTCCTGGTCGGCCTGGATGGTGCCGACCACGTCCCGCATCCGCGCCGACCGGTTGATCCCCAGGCTGGCGATGAAGGCGGATTG
The DNA here is from genome assembly GCF_046714615.1 of Paeniglutamicibacter sp. NCBI lineage: Bacteria > Bacillati > Actinomycetota > Actinomycetes > Micrococcales > Micrococcaceae > Paeniglutamicibacter > Paeniglutamicibacter sp. The sequence continues at coordinate 6,822 of NZ_JBKKAP010000058.1, read as the reverse complement.
GTCATCGAGCGCCGCGTTGGATTCCAGCCCGTCGGCGGTGAACACCTCGTCCCAGTAGTCAATGACCCGCCCACGCCTCCAGTGGTAGCGGCGCCGGCTGGCCAGGCCCATCGGGTGGGCGTGGGTTGCCGCGAAGAACGGCTCGGCCGCGGGGGAGCGCCAGTCGATCAGCAGTCGGCGGCCCGTGGGGTCGGTGAGCCCCAGCCGCCCCACGTATATCGGCTCGGGGTCATCCACGCCCACCATGCGGCCGAGGCAGAGATCCATGCCGAAGCGGCGCAAGGCGCGAAGGCGTGCGGTGAGCCGGTGCACTTCCATGTCCCGTTCCAGCGCTTCCTGCCCAAGCTGGCCCGGTGCCTTGCGCACCGCGTCAAGGCGCGTGGACAGCTCCTTGATCGCCTGTCCGAGGCTGGCCGCGATTGTCCCGAAATGCCGTTCGTCGCCGCCGACCAGCAACGGGTCGGACTTGGCGGCAAGGCCGCCGGGGAGGGCGAACGCACTGGTGGCCAGGGGGTTCACGACAGTCGCCCCCGATCCCGCGGTGAGCCACCGCGGTTTGATCCGATTGAAGATTTGGAGGGTTGCATGTGGTCGTTCCCATTCCCGTGGTGCTGGACTTGAGGGACCATTCTCGCGCGCATGGGGGGCCTTGCGGCAAGGCCCCCCATGCGATACACCTTGGAAATGGAGGGGGACTCGATGATACGTTTGCAGCAACGGCCCCCTGAGGCGAAATTTCTGTTCCGCGCCCTACGGCACCTTGACCGGCAGGATCCGGCGGGGCATGCGGGCCATGTCGATGCACAGCAGGATCACTGCCACCCAGACCAGTGAAAAGCCGATGAGGCGCTCCGGCGGCATGGGTTCCTTGAAGACCACCAGCGCCACGATGAACTGCAGGATGGGGGCCAGGAACTGCAAGGTCCCCACGGTGGTCAGGGGCAGGCGGCGCGCAGCCGCACCAAAGAGCAACAGGGGCACGGCGGTGATGATCCCGCCGGAAGCCATCAGCCAAAAGTGCCCCGGTCCGGAGGAAAGCACCGTGTCGGTGTTCGAGGCAACCAGCCAGGCCATGAACCCCAAGGCCGGGACGGCCAGGATCGCGGTCTCCATGCTCAGGGACGTCAGCGCGGTGGCGGTGCGGCCCACCCGGTTTTTCACGAAGCCGTAGAAGCCAAAGGAGAAGGCCAGGACCAATGCGACCCAGGGGACGTTGCCAGAGGCGAACGAAAGGGCAGTCACGGCGGCCAGGCCGAATCCGATGGCCACCCACTGCATCCGGCGGAGCTTTTCCTTCAGGAACAGCACGCCAAGGGCGATGGAGACCAGGGGATTGATGAAGTATCCCAGGGCGGCTTCCGCAGCATGCCCGTTGAGCACCGCATAGGTGTAGGTCAGCCAGTTCACCGCGATGAGGACCGACGCCACGCTCAGGCGGGCCATCGCCCGGCGGTCGCGGCCCAAGGCGATGAACTGGCGCCAGTTCCTGGTCACAAGCAGCAGGATCGCGCAGAAGACCAGCGAGAAGACGATGCGGCCGGCGACAATTTCCAGGGGCGACGCAATGGCTATGGTGAGGAAATACAGCGGAAGTATTCCCCACAGGCCGTACGCGCCCAGGCCCTGGAGCAGTCCGGCGTTGCGTTCGTTCGCGGGGCCGCTCGAGGCCGCGGTGGTCGTCTTGGCGGCGGAGGGCGTTTGGGTCATGGTCGGTTCAACCGGGATTGCATGGTTTCCATTCCGGGTGCGCGCGTCCGCTGTGCGTTCACGCTGGTCGGGGGTCGGTCGCGGGCCGAGTTTGATCGCCCGCTGCCGGCATTCGTGCCTGGCGTCGGGCGGGGTCGCGGCCTGCGTCGCAAACGAGCCTATCGCTTGCCCGTGCCCTCCGGATGACGGGCCTGTGCGGCCTCCATTGCAGAAGGCCCGCTTCGTGCGGATCCGGCCATGGGGAGCGTGAGCATGCGCACACCGGTTCACGTTTAGTGGCCGGGGCCAATTAGACTAGCGTGGCGTGCGCTATTTGCGCGCCCGAATGATCGTTCTCCGGAAGGAACCCCTCGTGTCCGATTCAGCAGTTCGCCCGCTCCGTGTCGCCATAATCGGGGCAGGACCGGCTGGCGTCTATGCTGCCGACATTCTCACCAAGGCGGAGCGTGAATTCGAGGTCAGCATCGACCTGCTCGATGCCTACCCCGCCCCCTACGGTCTGATTCGATACGGTGTGGCCCCAGATCATCCGCGCATCAAGGGAATCGTCAACGCCCTGCACAAGGTCCTGGACAGGGGAGACATCCGCTTCCTGGGAAACGTGACCTACGGACGCGACCTGTCGCTGCACGACATCCGCGACATGTATGACGCTGTCATCTTCGCCACCGGCGCCATCAAGGACGCCCGCATGGATGTCCCGGGTATCGAGCTCGAGGGGTCCTTCGGGGCTGCCGACTTTGTCTCCTGGTATGACGGACAGCCGGACGTCCCGCGCACCTGGCCGCTCGAGGCCAAGGAAATTGCCGTCCTGGGCAACGGAAACGTGGCCCTGGACGTGGCCCGCGTGCTGTCCAAGCATGCCGAGGACCTCCTGGTAACCGAGATCCCGGACAACGTCTTCGAGGGCCTGAAGGATTCGCCGGTGACCGATGTCCACATCTTTGGCCGCCGCGGGCCGGCACAGGTGAAGTTCACCCCGCTTGAACTTCGCGAACTGAGCCACAGCCGCGACGTCGACATCGTGCTTTACCCCGAGGACTTCGAGTTCGACGAGGCCTCCGACGCCTTGATCAAGTCCAACAACCAGGTCAAGACCATGGTCAACACGCTGACCAACTGGATCGTCGAGGAACAGGACACCGGCGCCTCGCGCCGCCTGCACCTGCACTTCCTGCACAACCCCGTCGAGGTGCTCGGCGAAGACGGCAAGGTCGCCGGGATCAAGTTCGAGCGCCAGGAGCTCGACGGCACCGGCAACGTCAAGGGCACCGGGGAATTCATCGACTACCCGGTCCAGGCCGTCTACCGCGCCATCGGCTACCTCGGTTCGGAGCTGGCCGAGATCGAATTCGATCAGAAGCGCGGCGTCATTCCCAACGAGGGCGGACGGGTGCTTGGCGCCGACGGCGCCCACGTCCCGGGGCTCTACGCCACGGGTTGGATCAAGCGAGGTCCGGTGGGCCTGATCGGCCACACCAAGGGCGACGCACTGGAGACCATCGGGAATCTGCTTGAGGATCGCCTGTCGCTGCCGATTGCCGGCAACCCCGGCGAGGATGCGATCATCGAGTTGCTCGAGTCCCGCGGCGTTGAATACACGACCTGGGATGGCTGGAAAAAGCTGGACGCGCACGAGATTTCCCTCGGCGCCGCGGCCACCCCGACGCAGACCGGGAACGGTCCGGTGGACCGTGCCCGCGTCAAGGTTGTCGAGCGCGATGAAATGGTCAGGATCTCGCGGGGCTAAGCTGTACATGGGCAAGGGCCCGTATTTTTCGAAGTAGCGGAAAATGCGGGTCCTTGCTTTTCTTAACGACGAAGCGGCCCGGCCTCCCGATGGAGGGCGGGCCGCTTCGTCAGTGGCGGCTGGATGCCGGGGCTGGTTAGGCCTTGCCTGCCATTTCCGCGGCGCCGTCGGTCGAGCCCGCATCGCCGGCTGCGTAGCCGTCACGCAGGATCGCACCGAGGGTTGCATCGACGTTGGTCCAGTACTGGAAGAAGCCTTCGCGGATGGACTCGATGGTGATGCCGTTGCACTGGCCCAGAAGGGTCGCGTGGAAGCGTTCCTTGGACTCGGCGGTGAAGACCTCGCGGTACAGGGTGCCTGCCTGGCCGAAGTCGTCGTCCCCCGAACGCAGGGTCGCGGCGGCGCGAACCATTTCGCCGTCGGTTTCCCAGCCGCCTTCGCCGGCGCGTTCCGGCTGTGCGGCCGGGCCGCCGAAGGAATTCGGGGTGTAGACGCGGGCATCTGCGTCGTTGAAGTGGTACTGCATGGAGCCCTCATGCATGTAGTTGTTGACGCTGGCCGCGTGCGGCTGGTTGACCGGCAGCTGGTTGTAGTTGGTGCCGATGCGGTTGCGCTGTGCGTCCGGGTAGGAGAACACGCGGGCCATCAGCATCTTGTCGGGGCTGATGTCGATGCCCGGGACCAGGTTCGACGGCGAGAACGCAGCCTGCTCGATCTCGGCGAAGAAGTTGCGCGGGTTGCGGTTCAGCGTGAAGTGGCCAACCGGGATCAGCGGGTAGTCGGCGTGCGGCCAGACCTTGGTCATGTCGAACGGGTTGAAGCGGTAGGTCTTTCCCTCTTCGTACGGCATGATCTGCACCGAGACATCCCAGGTCGGGAAGTTGCCGGCCTCGATGTTGTCGAACAGGTCGCGGCGGTAGAAGTCGGCGTCGGAGCCGGCAAGCTTCTCGGCCTCTTCGTTGGACATGTTGTGCACGCCCTGGCGGGAGATGAAGTGGTACTGCACCCAGAAGCGCTCGCCCTCGGCGTTGATCCACTGGTAGGTGTGCGAGCCGTAGCCGTTCATTTCGCGCCAGGAGGTCGGCAGGCCGCGGTCGCCCATCAGGTAGGTCACCTGGTGTGCGGACTCGGGCGAGTGGGTCCAGAAGTCCCACTGCATGTCGGCATCGCGCAGGCCGGAGGCGCCCAGGCGCTTCTGCGAGTGGATGAAGTCCGGGAACTTGATTCCGTCGCGGATGAAGAACACCGGGGTGTTGTTGCCCACGACGTCGTAGTTGCCCTCGGTGGTGTAGAAGCGAAGTGCGAAGCCACGCACGTCGCGCCAGGTGTCGGGGGAGCCCTGCTCGCCGGCGACCGAGGAGAAACGCAGCAGCGTCTCGGACTTGGCGCCCGGCTGGAAGACAGCTGCGCGGGTGTACTTCGAGACGTCCTCGGTGACGGTGAATTCACCGAAGGCTCCGCCGCCCTTGGCGTGCGGGTTGCGCTCCGGCACACGCTCGCGGTTGAACGCGGCGAGCTTCTCAACGAGGTAGCGGTCGTGGAGCGCGGTGATGCCGTCCGGGCCGGAGGTCAGCGAATGGGCATCGCTGGCAACGGGGGCGCCGCTCTGGGTGGTGGTGAAGTTCTCGTTCAAGAGATTCTCCTTCTTCCTGTGGGTTGGCAACTCTTCTGCCGGATGTCCAGTGGGCAGTTAGGACGCACCGGTGTTCCTGCAGTCTTCGCAGATGCCCTGGTACAGGACATCTGCAATTCGGATTTCCATGCCGTGGCCGTTTGACGGGGTCAGGCAGGGGGCGTGGCCCACCGCGCATTCCACGTCTTCGATCCGGCCGCAGCCGGTGCACATGGCGTGATGGTGGTTGTCGTTGACGCGGGTCTCATAGAGTGCCGCGGAGTGCGGGGGAGTGAACCGTCGCAACATGCCCTGTTCCGTCAGATCATTAAGCACGTTGTAGACGGACTGGATGGAAATATCCGGCAACAAGCGGTGGACCGCGGCGACAACTCTCTCCGCCGAGGAGTGCGGGTGGCTCTCCAAGGCATCGAGCACGGCAAGGCGGCCGCGGGTGACCCGCATCCCAAGCTCCCGCATCTGTGCCGAATGGTCCATGCGACCCATTCCACCTTCTTATTTTGAATATGTCAAGATAAGACACGCTGTGTCCGGGCGATGGTCGCTAGACTCGATCCGTGGCCCGACTCCTTGCTGACCTGACACCCTTGCGCGAAAGCCCCGCATTCAAGAGGCTGTGGGTCGGCAATGCACTGTCGGCGGTCGGCGGACAACTCACCCTCGTGGCTGTCAGCCTCGAGGTCTACGCACTGACCGGCTCCAGTCTCTACGTCGGCCTGTTGGGCGCCTTCGCGCTGGTGCCCCTGGTGCTGACGGGCCTGTATGGCGGCTCCATCGCCGATGCCCACGACCGCCGCAAGGTCGCCCTGGCCTCCGCGCTTCTCCTGTGGGGAGCCACCGCGGCCATCGCCGCCCAGGCCTGGCTGGGCGTTGACAACGTCTGGGTGCTCTACGGGCTGGTGGCCATCCACTCCGCGGCCGGCGGCATCAACCAGCCCACCCGGGGAGCCATCATCCCGGCGATCGTCGGGCTCAAGCTCCTCCCGGCGGCCAACTCGCTGAACATGGTCACCTTCGGCATCGCCCAAATGATCGGTCCGTTGCTCGGCGGGCTGCTGGTCTCCCAGATCGGGTTCGGCTGGACCTACTCCATCGACGTGCTGACCTATGCCGCCGCGGTGTGGTCCGTCTGCAAGCTGCCGGCACTGCCTCCCGAGGGCACGCCTTCCAAGGCCGGGCTGCGCTCGGTCATCGAGGGATTCAGGTTCCTGGGCACCCAGCCCAATGTGCGGATGACCTTCCTGGTCGACATCGCGGCCATGGTCCTGGCCGCACCCCGGGCGCTGCTTCCGGCCATTGGCGCCGTGTTGATCGGCGGCGGCGAACTGACCATGGGCGTGCTCCTGGCGGCGACGGCAATGGGTGCCTTCCTGGCGGGCCTGTTCTCCGGTCCGGTGGGGCGCATCCACCGCCAGGGCGTTGCGGTGTTCCTCTGCGTCTGTGCGTGGGGAGCGAGCATCGGGATCTTCGGGCTGGTCGTCATCCTGGCCGCGCGCAGCCCGGTCCCGCCCGACGGTACGGCAGGTGCCTGGCTGTGGCCCGCAGCCGCGTGCATGGGGCTGGCAGGGGTGGCCGATGCCATTTCCTCGGTCTTCCGCACCACCATCTTGCAAACCGCGACCCCCGACCACCTGCGCGGGCGCCTGCAGGGGGTCTTCATCGTGGTGGTAGCCGGCGGGCCGCGGCTGGGGGAAATGCTCTCCGGCTCGGTGGCCGGCGGCATCGGCGAAGG
>NZ_JBKKAP010000057.1:0-10956 GCF_046714615.1 Paeniglutamicibacter sp. | reverse complement strand
CCCTGCTCGAAAAGATCGACGGCAGCCAGCCGCTGCTCGGCGGTCAATGAACTATTTTGACGCATGAAAAACTCCCCGAAAGTAAGGATCTGAATTATTCAGTCCAACTTTCGGGGAGCAGTTCAGTTGCGGGGTGCTTTCGGTTTGGGGTCGGACGACCTGCCTGCACATGCAAATCGAGGGCGAATAGTAGAAGCGGGCCAACTACAGCCCAGTCTGCAAGATAAGAAAGACTCCGAAGGCCATTGGCGGGTCCGGAGCCTTTCTTATCTGCACTTGGTTTAGCGCATAGACAGGTCAGCCGGCAGTCTTGGTCCCGGCAACGTTCATCCTGCTGGGATCTTCGGACGAGGAGGACGCTTTGCCACTTGGCTGGGCAAAAATGATAAGTAGAAGCGAGATAATGACGGCGGGTACTCCGATGAGGACCAAGGCGTTAAACCCTCCCGTGGCTTCGACCACGCGGCCCGCAATGATTGGGCCGATGGCCAATCCACCACCAATGGCCAAGTTGGCAAGGTTGGTGGCCCTGCCGGCCGGGTCCAGATCCGCCAGTGTTGACATCAAGAAGGGCAGGGTCCAAGGCCACGCAAATTTAAGGATGAGGGCTGCAGCCCCGAACCGTAAGGCACCGTCGACTCCGAAGAGCAGTGCGATGGCCACGATCATGGAAAAGTATCCGCCAAGAAGGACAACTCGGCGCCTGATAGTACCGCCCACCATGGTTGCCGCAAAGGAACCCACCACGCCAACGACCGTAGCGATCGACAGGATCAAGCTGGAAATCCTTGGTTCGATCCCTGCGGCTTCTGCAAGCCCTCCCATGAAGGCCCACACGGTAATCAGCCCCACATAGAACAGCAGACACGCCACCAAAGCCATGAACACCTTCGCAAGATTCGGCTTCTGCACCGGATCCGTTGTTCCGTTACCAACCGAAACCCTCAGCGGGTGAAGGGGAAGGTACCGAACTAGTGGGAGCGACAGGACCATCAGAATGGCCATGAACATATACAAGGCCGCGAGACCAAAGGCGGAGAACAGGGGCGGAAGGACGGCCAACCCGACTGCACCAAGGGCAATCTGGCCGACGGTCCACCATCCAAATACGCGGTTCCGGTTCCGTGCCTGAGCAGCCAAGGCCATCGTCAGGACCATGAGAGAACCGCCGGCGAAGGCGGTGCCGCCGCGAACCACCATCAGGACCTCGTAAGTCGTGAGGAACATGGACATCACGTTTCCCACGATGTAGACCAAGCCGAACAAGAAGGCAGCCTTTCTCAGATTGGCTTTCCTGATCCAGTAGAGCGCGGGAAGGGACGCGAGGCTGGTGGCACCGAGTTCGATGGCGAAAAGATCCCCCGCCTGGGACGGACTTAGCCCTAGCTGGAGCTGCAGCTGAGTTGCCACTACAGGAGCCACCAGAAGCAGAAATGCTGCCAGAGCGGAAAAGGCTACGATCAGTGCAGTCCGCCCTTTTGCGTTGGGATCCTCGTTTTGCCCCACCTTGGCGGGCACATCAATTCGAGACATCGACGTCTCTTTCTCTTAGGAACGCCCCATTATTCTGGAGCTTGATGATCTAGGGGATGATAAATATCGTCTGCGTCGTCCACGCCACCGACGGGATGGCGGCTCTGGCGCGGGGTGCCTGAAGATTGAATGACGCGGTGATCAGATCGAAGTGAATATTTGGCAGGGTTTAGTCCGCAGCCGCGACTCCCGCGTGTTGGCGTTCATACATCAGATGTCCGTCAACGTATGTCCGGTCGACGGTGATGGAACGCAGGTCATCCGTCGAGACGGTGAGGGGGTCACGATCCAAGATCAGGAGGTTGGCGCGTTTGCCGACCTCGAGGCTGCCTTCTTCGGACGCCCGCCCGGAGGCGTGGGCAGGATTGATGGTGTAGGCCCGCAAGGCTTCGGAAGCGGTGACTCCTTCGTCGGGATCGATGAGCGTTCCCGACTGGTGGCGTCGGGCGACCGCGCTCCACATGATTTCTGCCGGTGAGTAGGTGCCGCAGGGATGGTCGGAGGCGAAGCTGACCCGGACCCCGGCGTCAATCATGGAACGCAGGGGCAGGACCCGAAGGTGCCGCTGGTTCTCACCGCGCCAGCCGTCGAAGAAGAGGCCATCCTTGTATGCGAGGCCGGGGTTGGCTACGAGATCGATTCCGAGGGAGGCCAGGCGCGGAGCTTGGGCGGGCTCGGCAATGAAGGCGTGCTCAAGGCGCAGGATGGCGTCGTCGCCTACCCGTTGACGGACGCTTTCGTACGCATTGGAAACCGCGTCGACGGCACAGTTGCCCATGCCGTGGATCGCAAGGTTGATGCCCATTTCAGTGGCCTGCAGGGCCAGGTCATGGACCTCGCGCGGGTTGTAAAAGTTCGTTCCTACGTGTTTGGTGCATCCATCATGCATCTGGTGCAGACCTGGGCCATCAGGGTATGCCCGGTCCACGAAAATTTTCATCGTTCCACCACGCAGCATGTGGCTGTCGCTGCGGTGGATCCTTTCGAGGATGTCGGTTCTTCGGAGATCTTGTTTGGAGAAGAAGTGGTCTCCTCCGTGGAGTTGTTGCAAGGTGAGGGGGAGCTTTTGGGCTGCGTCGGCGCGGCGGTACAGCTCCGCGCCGCGGGTGGTCACGCAGGCATCACCAACCCCGGTCAGGCCTACTGCAAGGTATTCGGTCGCTTTGGCTTCTAGGAGATCGACAGCTCGGTCCCAGTCCCGTTCAGCGTAGGCCTCCCAGGAAGCGGAGGTAACCAGATCGGAGGCAGCCTCGAACAAGGTCCCGGTGGGAACACCGCTGGCATCCCGTTCGATGTTCCCTCCCCATGGATCGGGAGTACAGACATCGATTCGGACCGCGTCGAGGGCAAGGCTGTTGGCATGCCCGGCGTGGCAGTTCGATTCGATCAGGAAGAACGGATTGTGCGGTGCGACTTCATCCAGTTCGTACCGGGTGGGATTGCGTTGCTCGGTGATTTGGGAGGAGTGGAAGCCAATGCCGCGCACCCACTGGCCGGCCGGCAAGTCCTTGCAGTGGGTCTCGATCGTGGCCAGCACTTCGTCAAGCGTAGCCAGGGGCGGGGTCGAACAGTCGACTGCGATCGGTTCGAAGGCTGCCACACTCAGGTGATTGTGGGCGTCGATGAAGCCCGGGACGATGGTCCTGCCACCGGCATCGAAGATCTCTGCGCCCGGTGAGGCCGCCGTCTGCATTTCGGCCTCCGTACCCAGCGCTGCGATCCGTCCTGCCCGCAGCAGGATCGCGCTGTGTATGGAATCCCTGTCGTCGATTGTCCGGACGACTGCGTTTTTGATAAGTAGATCCAGGTTGTTCTTCATCGATACCTTAGGTTTGTCCCTTGTTGCCGGAGTTTGGCTCTAGTTTGGGAGGGGTCGTTTCGTCGCCGTGGGCGACCCTGGTGAGGCAGGGGCGCCCACGGCAAGACGGCGCCTACAAACGCAGGATGCCGATGGTGTGGTCCGTGGTGAATTCGTCGATGGCCCATTCACCGTTGAACCGGCCCAGTCCTGAATTCCGCTCACCTCCGAAAGCGACATGAGCCTCGTCCTGGACGGGCATCTCGTTGATGTGCGTCATGCCGGCCTTGATGCCGAGGCCGAAACGGACGCCGCGATCCAGGTCCTGGGTAAATACGGAACTGGCCAGGCCGAAGGAACCGGCATTGGCCAGCTCGAGGGCGTGGGCTTCGTCGGTGGCCTTCAGTACGCCAACGAGGGGGCCGAAGATTTCCTCGCGCGCAATCTCCATGTCAGGTTCGACGTCGGCGAACACGTGTGGCGGCACCAGGCGGCCGAGGATTTCGCCGTCCACCACAGTGCGGGCGCCTTCCTCACGCGCCAAGGCGATCTTCTGCTTGAGGCCTTCGAGTTGGCTGTCGTTGACGACGGGGCCGACCAGGGTTTGTGGATCGGAGGGATCACCTGTTGGGACTGCTGCTGCGGCGGCGGCGAAGCGGGAGAGGAACTCATCGTAGACCGGTGCTTCAACGATGATCCGGTTGATTGCCATGCAGATCTGTCCCTGGTGGAGGAACTTGCCCGTGACGGCGGCGGTGACGGCCGCGTCGAGATCGGCGTCCGCCAGAACGACGAAGGGGCTATTGCCGCCCAGTTCCAGGGCGACGTGTTTCAGGTACTCGCCGCCGGTGGCCAGCCGCCCCACTCGCTGTCCCACCGGGGTGGAGCCGGTGAATGAAATCAACCCGGGGACACGGTGGGCTACAAAGTCGTCCCCGATTTCGGAACCGGCGCCAATCACGACGTTGAGTACGCCGGGCGGGAGTCCTGCTTCTTCGAAGATCCGGCCCAGGATGAGCCCTCCGCTGACCGGGGTATCGCTCGCGGGCTTGATGACGACGGCGTTGCCGAGGGCCAAAGCCGGCGCCACGGAGCGCTGTGACAAGTGGAGAGGGAAGTTCCACGGGCTGATGACGCCGACGACCCCGATCGGGCGCCGGTAAACGCGGACCTCTTTTCCTGGGGTGTTGGAATCGAGGATCCGGCCCTGCACCCTCGTGGGAAAGGACGCCGATTCCAGGGTGATGCCCGCCGCCAGCGAAACTTCCACATTCGCCTTGCCCACGGTGGATCCGGATTCCTTGACGAGCCAGCCGACGATCTCTTCGCGACGATCCTCCAGCAGCTGTGCTGCGCGCATCATCACTTGGCGTCGGGCAGCGGGCGTACGGGCTGCCCATTCCTTCTGGGCTTCCTCGGCAGCTTGGTAGGCCTCGTCGAGGTCAGCGGTGTTTGCCTGCCGGATCGAGGCCAGCAAGGTGTCGTCGTACGGGTTGGTGACGGTCAGGGTCTTGGCCGAGCGGCCTTCGCGCCACTGGCCGCCGATGAACTGCAGTGTCGCCGACTGCCCGGCAAATGTGGCGGTGGACTCGGACATGGTCGTGGTCATGGTGTTCTCCTGGGAAGTGTAGTCGGGTGTGGTGGTAATTGGGTGTGGTGGTATTTGGACTTGAACGGGTTCGGCCCGTCGTCGGGGTTCGCTGGAAGCGGGAGTTCCAGCTCAGCGAGAAGTATCGGGGGTACCGAGTCCGGAAGTGATTTCCTCGGTTGAGGCCGGACCGTCTGCGCCGGCAGGAGCGATTGTTCTGCCCTTGGCACCGACGGACCAGAGAACCCCGGCTACGATTGCAACGACAACAAGCCACGGAAGCAAGGTCGGGAATCCGGACGTCGCACCCGTGAGCAGGTTCCAGTTTTGGATTGCCAGAAAGGCTGCCCCGGCCAGTCCGATTCCCCCGAGCACTGGGGCGACTCCGCCGCTCCAGAGGCGGAATTCGCTGCGCTTCTTCCGCAGGAAGAAGGCCACCACTGCGATTGACGTGGCTCCCTGCATCACGAGGATGCTCAACGTGCCCAGGCCAATCAACCACGCGTAAAGCTGGGCGTACGGGTCTGCCCCTGAAAGCATGAAGAGTCCGACGACGATGAGCGTGACGACCGTAATCACCATGCTGGCCTTGTGCGGGGACTGCCAACGCGCGTGAGTGCTGCCCAGGGTCTTTGGGAGCACGCCTGAACGCCCGAGGGCGAACACGTAGCGGGAGAGGGTGTTGTGGAAGGCAACAAGCACCGCGAAGGAACTTGTCACGAGAAGTACGTTCATGATGACGGTTGACCATTGCCCCACGTATTGGGTGTTGACCGCGAAGACCAGGTTGCCGGGGTCCTCCGCCGCTGCCTGTTGGATTGTTCCCCCGCCGTGGGCCAATCCGATGGCCCACGTTGACAATGCGTAGAAGACGGCGATGAGGACAACGGCCACGTAGGTCGCCCGGGGCACGGTGCGCTTGGGGTCCTTGGCTTCCTCGCCGTAGATTGCCGTGGCCTCGAATCCGACAAAGCAGCTGGCGGCGAACAGCAAGGCGACGCCCAGTCCGTCGGTGAAGACGTTGCTCGGTCGGAAGGCTTCGAAGTTGATACCGTCGGCTCCGCCTTGGCCGATGACGGCGACGTCGAATACCAGGAGGATGAGTACCTCGCCGATCATCAAGACGCCGAGCACTTTAGCGCTGAGATTGATTTCAAGATAGCCAAGAACGGCCACGCCGGCCCACGCGATTAGCGCCCAGATTTTCCAGTCAAGTTCGAATCCGGTCAGGTCGGCGACAATGGCGCTCGTGAAGAATCCGAGCACTCCGTACAGGGCCATGAGCATGCAGGTGTAGGCCAGCAGAGCCAGGGCGGCACCGGCGAACCCTGCCACGCGGCCGAAGCCCAGCTCCAGGTAGGCTGCGAAACCGGCGGAGCTGGTAACGAAGCGGCTCATGGCCGCGTATCCGATCGCGAAAAGAATCAATACGGCGCCAGCGATGACGTAGGCTCCGGGTGCCCCGACACCCAGTGACATGAAGGCCACGGGGGAGGCCCCCAGGGCCGCGGCGAGCGGTGCCGCGGCGGCGACGACGAAAAACACGATGCCGGACACACCGATGGCGTTGCGTTTCAGCGCGCGTTCGGGTCTGAGGTCGGATGAATTGGACATGAGAAGTAGCCTTTCGAGGCAGGATCAGACGATGGATCCATCGGGACGAACTCGACGTAGGACCGAAGCCACGGCGGAGACCGCGGTGACGGCCTCGTCCTCGGTCATCACGAGCGGGGGCGAGAGCACCAGGTTGGTTGGACTGCTGACACGGACGATGACGCCGGTTTCATCGCGGATGACATCGGCAACAGAGCGGCCGTTTTGGGGCAGCGGGGTGCGGCTGGTCTTGTCTGTGACTAGTTCAAGGGCCAGACCCATGCCGGCATGGCGGACCTCGCCCACAATGTCGAGCTCGGTGGCGAGCGGAGCCGCCAGGGCATAGAGCAGTGCGCCGGTGGACTTGGAGGCAGCGAGCAGGTTTTCGGACTCGATGATTTCGAGGTTCTTCAGGCCGACCGCGCACGCAACGGGGTGGCCGGAGTAGGTGTAGCCCACGGGATAGCCGTGACCGCCCGTGACCGCCTGGCCGATCTCCTCGCTCATCAGGACGGCGCCAAGGGGGATGTAACCGCTGCTGATGCCCTTGGCGGTGACGATGATGTCTGGCCGCATGCCATGGTCGGGTGAGGCGAACCAGGAACCGGTGCGCCCGAATGCCGTCACGACTTCGTCCGAAATGAGAAGAATGTCGTGCCGGTCCAATACCTCCTGCATGCGGGGCCAGTAATCCGCCGGCGGGATGATGAAGCCGCCGACTCCCATGATCGGTTCGCCGATCATGGCGGCGATGTTCTCGGGGCCGATCTGCTGGATGCGTTCTTCCAGTTCACGGACGCAGTAGTCGGTGACGTCCTCGCCGTTGAAGAGGTGCGTGCGGTAGCCATGCGGAGGGGTGAGGTGTGTGACGTTGGGCAGGTGCGGGCCCTGGCCCTCGGCCATGTCGGCGAACCCCGTCGCCGTGCCGCCGCCGTAGGCCAGGCCGTGGTAGGCGGTCCTCCGTGAGATGATCCAGTTCTTGTTGGGCCGCCCGTTGACGTAGTGGTAGTAGCGAGCGGTCTTGATCGCCGCGTCGTCGCCCTCGGATCCGCCGGAGGTGAAGAAGACCTTTGACATGTTCTCCGGGGCCAGTGAGATGATCCGTTCGGAGAGTTCGATGGCCTTGTCGTTGCTGTAGTCCCAGAAACTGGTGAAGTACTCCAGCGTGCGCATCTGCTCGGCCGCGGCCTCGGCCATTTCCGGCCGGCCGTGGCCAATCTGGGCCAGCCAGAGTCCCCCGGTGGCGTCGAGGTACTTGCGGCCCGAGGCATCGGTGAGCCGGCAGCCCCGGCCCTCGGTCATGATGACGCGCTGGGTCTCAGACGAAGGCAGGTGGGGATGGACGAGATGCTTGATGTCTGTCCGCAGGAGATCAATGTCCGTACGGGACTGGATTGTCATGGTGTACGAGTCTTTCCGCTGGGGGCTTATCCTTGAAATGGGGATAGAAACATCATGGCGTCCGTCACAATCGGGGGCAACGAGCACTTCGAGATCGGCTGATCTCGAATCAAGATCGGCCGTTTGATCAGGAGTTTTGTGTGGACATTAGACAGCTTCAGTACGCAATCGCACTGTCCGAGACATTGCACTTCGGGCGCGCCGCGGAGTCGATGCACATCGCCCAATCAGCCTTCAGCACCCAGATCGCGCGGCTTGAACGCCAGATCGGCGCCCAACTCTTCGACCGGTCCGCCAACCGCGTCGCTCTCACGACCGCCGGCGAAGCGTTTATCCTCCGCGCCCAAGAAATCCTGGCGCAGATCGCCGATGCCAGCATGGAAGCACGCATCCTGCACTCGGCTGGCCAGAGCCAGCTGAGGATCGGGCTTTTCTACGAGTCCGCCGGTGAGCTGACGCCCCTGATCGTTGCAGCGTTCAGGCGGGCCATGCCGGATGTCGATCTCTCCTTCCACGAACTGACGATGGTGGACCAGGTCGAGGCCCTCGCCAACGGCGACGTGGACGCCGCATTCATCCGATCTCCAATTGCCGACAAGCGCATACAGCTGCTCGAACTCTTCGCCGAGCCCCGCTTCGTCGGCCTGCCGGCAGGACACCCCTTGGCGGGCCAGGACGCGATCAAGACCCAGGACCTGGTGGACGAGGCCTTCGTCGTCGCCTCCCCGATGGCACCGCCACAATGGCGGGGTTACTGGTCCTTTGACGATTTGCGCGGTGGACCGGGACGCGTTGCAGCCTCGGTCACAAGTGTTCCCGAGAGCCTGAACGCCATCGCATACCAGGGAGCCGTCGATACATTTCCCGGGTCTGCCACGCGCCTGCACCGCGCTCCCGGTATGGTCTACCGCCAGATTGCCGACGGAAGCTATTCTCCCAGCGCCCTGGCGACGCGGTCAGGCGAACACCGGGTGCATGTACAGGCCTTTCGCAACATCGCCCAACAGCTAGCCCTCACGTCGTTCGATGTCGTACCCGGTGCCGTTCCCATCGATGATGCACCGAACGGGACGCCGCGGGCAGCCTGAGACCCAGGCCCCGCGATCGCTCCGATCCGCCTGCGCGGGTTCATGGTGCCCGTAGGCCTCGGCTAGTCCTCGAGGTCTTGGACGATCTCTTGGAGCGCTCCAATGAAAGACGAAATATCGTCGTCGGTCATCGCCAGAGACAACGAGAATTCGCCGCGGTGCACGGGGAAGAAACCGCGGTTGGCCAGTTCGAGCGAGCAGATCTGCGTCTTTGCGCTGTCAACGTTGCGCCAGTAGTCCCGGTGGGTCCGGACGTTGAGTTCGGGAGAGTTCATGTACGCGTAGGCCATATGCGAGAAGCCCTTTCCGTAGACCTTGAACGGGCTGTTCCGTGCCTCGCTCCATTCGTTCATCTCGGACATGATGCGAGCTGCTTGCGCGTTAAGCTTGTCGAAAGCGTCCTGGTCCATGGTCCGCATGCATGCGGCGCCCGCGATCAGGGAAAGTCTGTGTCCGTGATGGGTGCCCGAGATCGTCACCTGTCCCGTTTCCAGGACGTTCATGACCTCTGCAGATCCGCCGAGGGCGCCCAAGGGCAGGCCCCCGCCGATGATCTTGCCCATCACGGTAAGGTCGGGCGTTACGCCATAGACGCCCTGGAGGCCGTGGTAGTCCGCGCGCAGAGTGATCGTTTCATCGAAAACCAGGACGATCCCGAGTTCCTTCGTGAGGGATCGGAGCTCCTCCACGAACTCTTGGTCCAGGGTGACAAGACCGCCGGCTCCACTTTCCAACTCGAGGATGAGACAGGCGATGGAGTCCGCGTTGGTTCGAAGGATTCGCTCGCTGCCCGGCCAATCGTTCTGGGATAGCAGGATGACGTTCTCCACCTCGTCAGTGGGGATGCCTCCGCTGTCTGCCACGGCCTTCGGGTCGGCGTCCGTTCCGGAGTCCCCCGGTTGAGGGTGTGATGAAATATGGAGGAGATCGCTGAAACCGTGGTACCCACCCTCGAATTTCGCGATCTTCGTCTTTCCCGTGTATGCCCGAGCGACTCGGATGGCGCTCATGCAGGATTCGGTGGCGGAGCAGGAGAACTGGATTTTCTCGATGGAGGGGATGCGTTCGATAAGGATCTGCGCCAGTTCGGCTTCTGCGGTGCTCGGATTGCCGAACGAGATGCCGGAGGGGATCGCTTCAAGGAGCGCCGAGGTGATGGCGGGGTGGTTGTGACCTAGGACGTTGACCGTGAAGTTGTTGTTGAGATCGAGCATCCGGTGTCCGTCGATCGTTTCCAGGTATGCGCCGTCCCCTTTATCCACGAACACTGCATGGGGTCCGAAGTTGAACGAGTTCCTGCTGTATCCCCCGGGGATCAGTTCCCTGCCCTTCCGGGTCATTGCCGCGGACTGCGCGAACTTCACCGTGAACGCCTCGACGCTCTTTTCCATACTTAACTTGGACATTGGTACTCCATTTCGTGACTGCCGCTCATTGGCGCTCCGCGCAGAAAGATTCGGCGCTGGTACCCGCTTCTCGCGCTCGCGCCGGCGGGTCCTTTTCATCTTCGATCCATGCTGGACCGGCTGCAATGGCCAATCCGCGATCACCCGATCGCCGCCTGCGATCGGCTCCGCGCTGCCTAAACTTTGCCGTTGTTTATCCCGGCTTCTCTACGTGCGAGGCCGGGACCATCGTGCTGACCGCGGTCCTCGCAGCGCTATTGCGGATTCCTGTTAGCGGGCAGCTCGGCAGCAGACGGTTAATCCTCGTTTCCCTAGCGCATACATTGCGCTCCCACTCCCCCGTTCATGATGATGGACTTGGGATTCATATCCTTGGTCTTCGAAGTGCTTCGGGGAGTGCCTTGTACCAAATCTGCACCTATCCCTACGTGTCAGGCTGGAGCGGTACCACGGTGACAGAGCAAGTCAGCTCGATCGCGTAGGGCGAGAACCAGGAAACCAATCATTATGTCCAAACTCGCTTTGGCCGATATAGGCCAAGATGGATCC
>NZ_JBKKAP010000056.1:0-14626 GCF_046714615.1 Paeniglutamicibacter sp. | reverse complement strand
CTTGGAATATCTACTCGGTGAACCGGTCAGATATCCAGGAACCTGACGTCCTTGGCGTTCTGCTGGATGAAGTTTCGGCGGGACTCCACGTCTTCGCCCATTAGTGTGGAGAAGGTCTGGTCCGCTGCCAGGGCATCGTCCATGGTGACCTGCAGGAGGGTCCGGTGGTCCGGGTCCATGGTGGTGTCCCACAGCTCGGTATAGTCCATCTCGCCCAGGCCCTTGTAGCGCTGGATGCCGTTGTCCTTGGGCAGGCGCTTGTTCTTCGCGGCGCCGGTGGTCAGCGAATCGTCGCGTTCCTTGTCCGAGTACACGTATTCGTGCGCGGCGTTGGACCACTTGATGCGGTACAGCGGCGGCTGGGCCAAGTAGACGTAGCCGTTTTCGATCAGCGGGCGCATGAAACGGAAGAGCAGGGTCAACAGCAGCGTGGTGATGTGCTGCCCGTCGACGTCTGCATCGGCCATCAGCACGATCTTGTGGTAGCGCAGCTTGGCCATGTCGAATTCCTCGCCAATGCCGGTGCCGAAGGCGGTGATCATGGCCTGGACCTCGGCGTTGCCCAGCGCGCGGTCGAGGCGTGCGCGCTCGACGTTCAGGATCTTGCCGCGCAGCGGCAGTATGGCCTGGGTGTGCGGGTTGCGTCCGCGCTTGGCCGAGCCGCCTGCGGAGTCGCCCTCCACGATGAAGACCTCGCACTCGGCGGGGTTCTTCGAGGAGCAGTCCGAGAGCTTGCCCGGCATGCCGAAGGATTCCAGCGGGGACTTGCGGCGCGCGTTGTCGCGGGCCTTGCGTGCCGCCATGCGGGCCTGGGAGGCCAGCTGGGCCTTGCGGATGATGTCGCGCGCGGTGTTGGGGTTGCGCTCGAGCCAGTCGCCGAGTTCCTCGTTGACCACGCCCTGGACGAAGCCCTTGGCCATCGAGTTGCCGAGCTTGGTCTTGGTCTGGCCCTCGAACTGCGGTTCGGCAAGCTTGACCGAGATGACGGCGGTGAGGCCCTCGCGGATGTCGTCGCCCGTGAGGTTCTCGTCCTTTTCGCGCAGGATCGTCTTCTCGCGCGCATAGCGGTTGATCAGCGAGGTCATCGCGGCGCGGAAGCCCTCTTCGTGGGTGCCGCCCTCATGGGTGTTGATGGTGTTGGCGTAGGTGTGCACCGACTCGGAGTACGAGTTGGTCCACTGCATGGCAACCTCGACGCTGATGCCCTTGGAGGTGTCCTCGGATTCGAAGGCGATGACGTCCTCGTGGACGAGCTCGACCTTCTTGGAGGAGTTCAGGTGCTTGACGTAGTCCAGCAGCCCATCCTTGTAGAGGTAGTCCACCACGCGGTGCTTGGGGGTGGCGTCGTTGGCTTCGTCTTCCTCGGTGGCGATCTCGTCGCCGTCGTCCGCCAGGGTGCGCTCGTCGGTGAGCGTGAGGCGCAGGCCCTTGTTCAGGAACGCCATCTGCTGGAAGCGGGCGCGCAGGGTCTCGAAGTCGAAGTCGATGGTGTCGAAGATCGTGGCGTCGGGGTAGAACGTCTGGATGGTGCCGGTCGCATCGGAGTCTTCGCCCTTGATGAGGGTTCCCTGCGGCTTGCCGCCGTCGGCGAAGGTCATGCGCCAGACGCTGCCCTGGCGGCGGATCTCGGTGTCCACACGCGAGGACAGTGCGTTGACCACGGAGATGCCCACGCCGTGCAGGCCGCCGGAGACCGCGTAGCCGCCGCCGCCGAACTTTCCGCCGGCGTGCAGGATGGTCATGACGACCTCGACCGTGGGCTTGCCCTCGGTGGGGTGGATGTCGACCGGGATGCCGCGGCCGTTGTCTTCCACGCGCACGCCGCCGTCGGCCTGCATGGTGACCTTGATGTGGTCGCAGTAACCGGCCAGGGCCTCGTCGACGGAGTTGTCCACGACCTCGTAGACCAGGTGGTGCAACCCGCGCGCGGAGGTGGAACCGATGTACATGCCGGGGCGCTTGCGCACCGCTTCGAGGCCTTCAAGAACCGTGATGTCCTGGGCGCCATAGGTGTGTTCCACCCGGCCGTTGACAGTCTCTTCCGCCGGCTGGGCCGCGGGGGATTCGTCGGCCTCGACGGAATCGATTGGTTCCTGGGGTGTGGTGTTATCGGTAGACACAGGTGCTACAGACTCCTCAAACAGTGGAAGGCCGAACACCGAAGGTGCCCGATCATGAACCAGCGTCTTGTCGCACAGACAAAACGCCTGTGCCAATTCTACCGCGTTGCGCCAAATTATCCGGCCATTGACGGGCGGCAACATGCCGTCAATGGCCGCCAAGCGTGCTTAGGAGCGATTGGTCCCGCCTCAAGTGGGGGGCTATGTGGTTTGCGCGCTGCCAGTGCGCCAGTCGGCCAGCTACGCGTTTTGCTTTTCCTACCCGTAGGTGTCGCGCGGACCGCGGCCCTTCACCGAGCGGCCGCCGTGGCGCCAAGAGGGTGCAGCCGGGCCAAGGACCCGGATCACGGTGATCACGCCGGCACCAAGTTCCTTGTCGAAGTGCTTGAGCAGTTCATGGGAAAGCAGCCGCATTTGCGTGGCCCAGGTCGTGGAGTCGCAGCGCACCATCACGGTGGAATCCTCGAAGGACTCGGGTACGCAATGCGCGGCAATCTGCGGGCCCACCAGCTCGCTCCAGCGCGAAAGCACCGAGCCCACGGCCACCGGTGCGCTCCAGCCCCGGTCGCGCACGATCTTGCCGAAGAGGTTGCCGATTTCCTGGGGGTCGCGTCCGTCGGTGTATTTCGCCGGTGCGGAACTGGCCCGCCGCCGGGCCTTGCGCACGGCGGCGTTTTCCTCGAATTTGGCTGCCTTGGCCGCGTCGATCCGGGCTTCGCCCCGACTCAGGGCCGATTCGCGCATGCGGTTGAGGATGGCGCGTGCCGCATCCAGCGCCTCGGGTGCGTGCGGGTCCTTGTCCTCGCTCAAGAGTGCACCACTCCCGGACTGACCCGCAGGAAGGTGCCGCCGAGCTCCTCGGGCACGTCCCCGGCAACCGCGGCGGTGACAATCACCTGGTCCGCGCCGGCCACGATGGATGCCAGGCGGGTGCGCCGTGTGGCATCGAGTTCGGCAAACACGTCGTCAAGGATCAGGATCGGTCCTGCCCCGGGCCTCGGGTCGTCCTCGCCCATGACCTTGTAGGCGGCAAGCCGCAGGGCCAGGGCCAACGACCAGGTTTCGCCGTGGCTTGCGTATCCCTTGGCGGGAGCGCCGCCCAGGGTCAGCAGGACATCGTCGCGGTGCGGTCCGACCAGGGTTATGCCGCGTTCAAGTTCCTTGGCGCGCGTGTTCAACAGGGCCTCGAGGAACATTTCCTCGAGTTCCTCCGTGGTGGCGTCGAGCAGTGCGGCCGGGGCCACCGGTGAGGCCTCGTCCTCGCCGGACGGCGCCCCGGCGGTGGGTTCTTCCCCATCGAAATCGGCCAGGATCGTGGATTGGTAGTAGGCGCGGGCTTCCTTGTTCGCGTCCGCCAGCGATGCGTATGCCGCACCCATGTAGGGGGAGAGCAGGCGCAGCACCTCGAGGCGTCCGCGCAGCACCCGTGCCCCGGCCCGGGCAAGATGGGTGTCCCAGACATCGAGCGTGGATTCGTGTGCGGTGGAGAGCTTGCCCCCGGCCCGCGCGGATTTCAGCAGGGCGTTGCGCTGCTTCAGCACCCGTTCGTAGTCCCCTCGGGTTGCAGCCTCGCCGGGCCGCAGGGTGACCAACAATTCGTCAAGGAAGCGGCGACGGTTGGACGGATCCCCCTTGACCAGGGCCAGGTCCTCCGGGGCAAAGAGCACGGTGCGCACGATTCCCAGGATGTCGCGGGCCCTCACCGGGTTGGCTCGGTTGATCCGGGCCCGGTTTGCCTTGCCTGCGGTGATTTCCACTTCGAGGGTTGTTACCAGCTTGGCCCGCTGGACGCGCGCCCGGACCAATGCCCGGTCGGTGCCAAAACGCAGCAGCGGCGCATCGTTGGTGACCCTGTGGGAGGAAAGCGTTGCAAGGTAGCCAATGGCTTCGACGATATTGGTCTTGCCGACGCCGTTGGAACCTATCAGGACGTTGGTGCCAGGCCCCAGCTCGACATCGGCTTGCGCATAAGAGCGGAAGTCGGTGAGAGAGACATGTGAGATATACACCTAAACGTCCTGCGGTGGGATCAAGGGGCGGGGTGCCGTCGATCGGGTGATAAAGGCTTGGCGGGAAACGCCAAGAAAAGGTGTGTTCGACCGCTCCGGTTGGAGCGGACATGGAGCGGTCGAACACGGGATTGCGACGGGAGGGAAAACCGGGTTTTCCCCCGCGTGCAACCTAATTGGGCAAGTTTGGTAGACGCACCGGCATGACCAGGTAACGGTATTGGTCGCTGTCCTGGCCGTCCAGGGATGACTGCGCAGTCATCATGGCGGGTTTCGGTGCACTGGTGAAGGAGAAACGAACGAATTCGCTGTCGAAGGCGTTCAGCCCCTCACTGAGGTATGCGGGGTTGAATGCGACGGTGATTTCCTCGCCGTCGATCTGTGCCTCGATGGATTCCTCGGCCTGGGCATCTTCGCCGGTGCCGGCATCTAGCGAGAGCTGGCCGCCGGTGAAGGACAACCGGACCGGGGTGTTGCGTTCGGCAACGACCGCCACGCGCCGGACAGCCTCCATGAGGGCAGAGGTGCGCACGGTGGCATGAATCGGCGTGTTTTCGGGGAAGAGCGAGCGGATCTTCGGGTAGTCCCCGTCCACGAGCAACGAGGTTGTGCGGCGGTTTCCGCTTTCGAAACCAATGAGTTCGTTGCCTTCGCCCAACGCGATCTTCAGTTCGCCGGCGGATCCCAGGGTCTTCGCGACCTCGTTCAAGGTCTTGGCTTTGACCAGCGCAGACGTGGAAATGCCGGCCTGGGAGGGCTTCCAGTGGACCTCGCGCATGGCCAGGCGGTACCGGTCTGTGGCCAGGAAGGTGATCAGGTCGTCTTCGATTTCCATCTTGACGCCGGTGAGGATCGGCAGGGTGTCGTCCTTGGACGCTGCAACGATGACCTGGTTGATTGCATGGGCAAAAGCCTCGCCATCAACGACGCCGGTGACCTCGGGAAGCGTTGGAAGTTCCGGATACTCGGCCACTGGCATGGTGGCCAAGTGGAAGCGGCTTCGGCCGCACGTGAGAGTGACCTTGGTGCCATCGGTCTCGATGACTGCGGTGGCGTTTGGAAGGCTTCGGCAGATTTCTGCCAACAACTTGCCCGAAACCAGGATGGTTCCCTCAGCGGCGACATCTGCAGCGATCTCGAGGTGTGCAGAGATCTCGTAGTCGAAACCAGCCAGTGAAACGGTGCCGCTGGTTGCGGTGATGAGGATGCCCGAGAGCACCGGAGACGGCGGCCTTTGGGAAAGTGAACGGGCGGTCCAGGATACGGCTTCGGCCAATACATCCTTTTCAACGCTGAACTTCACGAAGTGGTCCGCCTTTCACGACGAAGTCGACATTACATGACTTTAAAGCAAGCTTAGCGGCTCGGAAAAAATCCAAACCCAGAACCGACCCTGGGAACGGCGTGCGTTGACACGCTTGCTTTGTGAACCGACTGCATCTGATGGCAGAACTGCGGCACAGCCTTCGAGCATACCGGCTTTTGGGAGGCCTCGACGATGATCCCGGCTGAGGCTTGACGTGAAGCGTTGTGGAGTTGGGTGGAACCCAGACCCTGTGGATTTAGCTGATCAGTGACGTGGAGAGGGTCACCGAAATTCTAGGAACAGCCACTTCGTGGACGGGTGCCGATCAACCAATGACGACGAAATCACATGTCCGATGTCCGCCGGACGCCTGGAAGATCCGAGATGCACGGAATTTCTCTGGATGAACGCGGGATTCGACTACTGGTGCTTGCTCCTGGCGACTGAGGGGTTCCACAGGGTGCAGGAAGAGTTCACGGAGTTTTGTCATGAGGCATGGACCAAAAGCGGTGCCAGCAAAGTAATTCGGAAAAGCTCGCTCCCTGCGGCACCAAGACGATGCACGGATAGGGATTCGGTTCATTCGCCGCCCGGTTCATTCGCCAACTCTTCAACGAACGGACCTGGTTGGCAGGCGAAGGCTGAATTCATGAGATTGCGTCCGAAGAAGGCGTCATTTGGACCCGTTTGGTCGCTTGGGTGCAAAAAGGACTTGTTATTTGGGTGAATAAGAAAAAAGGGGTTAGTAGTGTTAATAACCCCTGTGGATACTGTGGATAAGTCCCCTTGGCCGCGGGAACGCACCAATTATGCATGTGCACAACATGTGAGTGGGCGTGACACTGAGTGTCACGCCCCGGTGGATAACTTTCCGCGTGAATTAAGGGATCCACAGCCACCCCTGTAGTTATCCGCAGGGAATCGACGTAGTCCACTTAATGATCCACAGGTTTATCCACACCTGTGGTTATCGGAATTGCGGGCCGTTTAGCCTTCGCGTTGCCGTTGCTTGATTCGGTTGGTCAGTTCGGTCACCTGATTGAAAATGGCCCGCCGCTCGGCCATGAGTTCGCGAATCTTGCGGTCGGCGTGAATCACGGTGGTGTGGTCGCGGCCGCCGAGCTCCTGGCCGATCTTTGGCAGAGACATATCCGTGAGCTCACGCAGGAGGTACATGGCGATTTGTCGTGCCGTCACCAATGTCCTGGTTCTGGACTTGCTGTTGAGCTCCTCAATCGTGAGATTGAAGTACTCGGCAGTCTGGGCAACGATGGTGGCCGGAGTAATCTCCTGGGCGCCCTCGTCGGTGATCAAGTCCTTCAGTACCGTTTCGGCCAAGCTCATATCAACGGTTTGGTTGTTGAGCGACGCAAAGGCGGTCACACGGATCAAGGCCCCCTCAAGCTCACGGATATTCGTGGAGATCTTGGATGCGATGTATTCCATGACGTCGTCGGGTGCTGAAAGATTCTCGGCAGTGGCCTTCTTACGCAGAATGGCGATGCGGGTTTCAAGCTCCGGCGGCTGGATATCGGTGAGCAGGCCCCATTCAAAACGCGAGCGCATGCGGTCTTCGAAGCCTGACAGCTGTTTCGGCGGCAGGTCCGAAGTGATTACTACCTGCTTGTTGTGGTTGTGCAGGGCGTTGAAGGTATGGAAGAACTCTTCCTGGGTGGCATCCTTGTTGGCCAAGAACTGGATGTCGTCGATGAGCAGGATGTCGACATTCCGGTAGGTCTGCTTGAAGCTTGCACCCTCATCGTCTCGAATGGAGTTGATGAAGTCGTTGGTGAATTCCTCGGAATTCACGTAGCGGACGCGGATGCCGTTGTAGAGGTGACGGGCATAATGACCGATGGCGTGAAGAAGGTGGGTCTTGCCCAGACCGGAATCACCATAGATGAACAACGGGTTGTATGCCTTGGCCGGAGCTTCCGCGACCGCCACCGCAGCGGCGTGGGCGAATCGGTTCGAAGATCCAATGACAAAAGTATCGAAGATGTACTTTGGATTCAGCCGGCCGAACTCCTGGGAGTTGGAGGGAGGCGAGGGCTGCGGGAGGACATCGCTGATGCGTGCCTTGGGAACCGGGGGCAACTCGACGGGGGGAGCGGGCACCTCTTCCGGGACCAAATCCGAGTCGATGCTGAACGCGCAGCGAATATCCGATTGGAAAACAAGCTTCAGCGACTGTTCAAGGGGATCCTTGAGTTGGGTCTGAAGAACGTCACGAGTCAACTCGTTGGGAACCGCCAGCAAGAGAGTCGTTCCAATGAGCCCCTGGGGCTGAGCCAAGGCGGCAAATGCACGCTGCATCGGAGTCACGCGGTCATCTTGTTCGATGTGGCGAACTACCTGGCGCCAGGCACTGCCGACACTATTGGTCTCGTCCGTGCTCACAATTAGGCCCCTTCGTTCTGTTACATCGACCAAACGGGCGACGAATGGGGCCCAGAACCGCCGGACCCCAACGGAATGATTCTAGCTGTCATCCACAGCGTTATGCACAGACGGTGGATAACTTGGGGTGGATATCCCCCAAGGGCTTGCAAATCTGCGGGGTAGCAAGTAAAAATTGACGTCTAGGATCAAGGTGTCAGGACCGGTATTCGTATTTTTGAGGCGTTTATCCACCGCGGTATCCACAATTAAGATCACACTATGCACAGCGTCCCGGCCGGCCCTAGGTGGGCTCAATTTGACGTACCTTCACTTCCACCCCTATCGTTGTGTAGTCCTATGTGTCCACTTTTGGCACTGCGAGATGTCTTCGACGGTCTTCAAGATCGTTGAAAGCATGGAAGCAGTTCATAAGGGGCACCTGAATACGAGCGTCGGCCTGTTCTTCCCTACTTATTAGCAACGGGCAAGGCGCATCACATGATCGTCTTGGAGTTACTACCGTGAGCAAGCGGACTTTTCAGCCGAATAACCGTCGTCGTGCCAAGAAGCACGGATTCCGACTTCGTATGCGTACCCGTGCAGGCCGTGCCATCTTGGCAACCCGCCGCGGCAAGGGTCGCGTCGAACTTTCTGCATAACCATTAAGCACTACTGTCCTGAATTAGCGCAGGTTTTCGTGGGTTCTTTGTTTTACAGACTCGACGCGTGACGTCGTGTTGCCAAAGAATCAGCGACTGCGCCTTTCGCAGGACTTTACAGCCACTGTACGTTCCGGCGCCCGCACTGGGCGCCGGAACGTAGTGCTATATGCACGGGTTCGCTCTGACGAACCCCAGGGTAATAACCGTTTTGGTTTCATCGTTTCCAAGGCCGTTGGCAATGCCGTGCACCGCAACCTCGTCAAGCGACGAATGCGTGCATTGGCCAAGCAGTTCACTGCGGATGCCACCGGCCTCGACGTCGTGCTCCGGGCATTGCCTGGTTCAGCCGACGCTGAATGGGATGAGCTAGGCCAGCAGGTCCGTTCCGGATTTGAATCGGTTGTTCGTAAGGCGGGTGCCAAGCATGAAAAAGGATCCTAGACCCAGAACTGGGCTCATCTGGTTCGTGATAGATATCCCCAGGAACCTCATCATCGGGTTCCTCCTGGTTTATCGAAAAATCATTTCGCCGGTCTACGGCGATGTTTGTCGCTACTTTCCCAGCTGCTCGGCCTATGGCCTCGAAGCAGTTACGGTACATGGCGCCATCAAAGGCATCGGATTAACCATCTGGCGTGTCTTAAGATGTAATCCTTTTAGCCATGGCGGGATCGATTACGTTCCCGAAGGCCGACGAATTTGGCCAGAAGGCAAGACCCCCAAGATCATGGTGATGAATCATCCTCCGATTCCCGCCGACGAAGATGCCGCAGATGCGGCCTGAGGAGCATGACCGGTAATGACAAACTTCTTTGACCTGCTACTGAGCCCTTTTCGGTATGTAGTCTCGTGGATCCTCTGGGCCTTCCACGAATTGTTCACCCGAATCGGACTTGATCCCAACTCGGGTTGGACATGGGCACTGTCCATCGTCTTCCTGGTGCTCTTGATTCGTACCGCCTTGATTCCGGTCTTCGTCAAGCAGATCAAGGCCCAGCGTGCCATGCAGGCCCTGCAGCCGGACCTGCGCAAGCTTCAGGCCAAGTACAAGGGCAAGAAGGACCAGCTCTCGCAGCAGGCCATGATCGCCGAGCAGCGACAGCTGTTCAAGAAGCACAAGACGAACCCGCTGTCGTCATGCTTGCCCATGCTCGTCCAGATGCCGTTCTTCTTTGCGTTGTTTACGGTTTTGAACAACGCCTCCAAGGCCAGCGCGAGCAACTCGTCAGTCGGCGCCCTTTCCGCCGATCACATCCGCAGCTTTGATGCGTCGTCCATCTTTGGCGCACGCCTTTCCGACACCTTCCTGAACACCCTGAACTCGGGATCCCCGAGCGCAGCGGTGATCATTGTCGCCGTCATCATGATTCTTGCCATGACGGCCTCGCAGTTCATCACGCAGAAGCAGATCATGTCCAAGAACATGACAAAGGAAGCCCTTGAGGGCCCCTTCATGCAGCAGCAGAAGATCATGCTGTACATCCTTCCGCTGGTCTTCGGCATTGGTGGCATCAACTTCCCGATCGGTGTCTTGATCTACTGGACCGCCACGAACCTTTGGACATTGGGCCAGCAGTACTACGTCATTCGCAACAACCCGACTCCCGGTTCACAGGCAGAGCGCGAACTCAATGAGCGCCGTGCCGCCAAGGGGCTTCCTCCGATCGGCCAGAAGAAGGCAGAAGCGGAAGCAGCGGTAGCTGTCGTCGAAGAGCCTAAGACGCAGCGTGTCCAGCCCCAGCGCAAGAACAGGAAGAAGAAGTAGCCATGAGCAATGTTGAGCAAAGCGATGCTATCGATACCGCGACCCCGGTAGAGGACGACGAAGTTCTTGATGAGGCCAGCAACATCGAAGAAGAAGGCGACATCGCCGCTGACTACCTCGAAGAATTGCTGGATATCGCAGACCTCGATGGCGATATCGACATTGAGGTCCGTGGCGGACGGACCTACATCTCAATTGATGGCGAACCGGAAGACGAGAAATCGCTGCGCCGTCTGATTGGTTCCAAGGGCGAGGTACTTGACTCTCTGCAGGAACTCACTCGGCTAGCAGTCCTCACCGCGACCGGCAACCGTTCGCGCCTTGTCTTGGACATCACCGGCTACCGCCAAGGGCGTGCCGGCGAACTCAAACGCATTGCCGAAGAAGCCGCGGCCAAGGTTGAGGCCAGCGGTGAAAGCGTGTCCCTCGAACCGATGAGCGCCTACGAACGCAAGCTGGTTCACGATTGCGTGGCCGCCCTGGGCATGCAAAGCGAGTCCGAGGGTGAGGGCCCCGGCCGCCACATCGTTGTGTCTCCCGCCGACTCCTAAGCCCGGAACCAAGGAACAAGACTTTTATGAGCAACGAAGTAGAACTTACCGCCGAAGAGAGCCAAGCCGCCCGGATAGTCTTCGGGGACCGCCTGGAGCTTGCAGAGCGCTATGTTCAGCATTTGGCCACATCCGGCATGGAGCGGGGCCTGCTGGGCCCTCGTGAAGTCCCACGCCTGTGGTCCCGGCATGTCTTGAACTGTGCCGTCGTTGCCAACCTGATTGACAAGGGCGCCCATGTGGCCGACGTGGGCAGCGGGGCAGGGCTTCCGGGACTGACGTTTGCCTTGGCCCGGGCCGACCTCGAGCTGACCTTGATCGAGCCCTTGGAGCGTCGCTGCATTTGGTTGCATGAAGTCGTTGAGGATCTTGGACTTGAAAACGTCACCGTGATGCGTGGCCGCGCCGAGCAAGTCGTGGACCATGTGAATGCGGACTTCGCCACGGCACGCGCGGTTTCTGCCCTGACGAATCTTGCGGGGCTAACTATCCCGTTGCTCCATGGGAAGGGGACCGTCCTGGCCATCAAGGGGCGCTCAGCGGCCGAGGAAGTCGAGAAGGCAGCGAAGATGATTCGCCGTCTTGGAGGTAAGAAGACCGAGGTCGTAACGGTCGGAGAAGAGATTCTCAGCGAACCGACGACCGTGGTGCGAATCAACGTAGGCTAGCGCTTTAGCGATAGGCTGTATCAGGTGGCTCGATGCCACCTACTGAGTTAGTAGAAAGAACTGTTTTGAAGCGTAGCGTTAACAAGATTCCACCGTTCGCAGCGCTTTTCGCTAGTTTTGGTTCCTCTAACATTCAAGAACAACCTAAAATGATTGATTCAACCGAGCTCGACGTTGTTTCACGTGAAACAATCTTTACCACTGCAGCGATTTTCGATGAGAGCGAAGCGGTGGAATTGACGGATTCCGATGGAGAGGACCCAGTGGTGGTGAAGGAACCTGCGATGGCACGAAATGTTTTCGATACCACTGACGACAGTTCTCCGCTGGCAAGCCAGCTGGCAAGTGAACACAAGAGGCGGGAAAAGCTGAGCGGCCGGAAGCTGCCCAAGCCTGACACCACCCGTTACATGACTGTCAGCAACCAAAAGGGTGGCGTCGGCAAGACGACCACCACTGTAAACATTGCAGCAGCCCTGGCTATTGCAGGCCTGAATGTCCTGGTCATTGACATAGATCCACAGGGAAATGCTTCGACCGCGTTGGGTATTGAGCACCACGCGGATGTTGACAGCATTTACGATGTGCTCATCAACGACCTGCCTCTTGCCGATGTCGTGGCCACCTGCCCTGACATCAATAACCTGACCGTGGCCCCTGCAACCATCCACTTGGCAGGTGCAGAGATCGAGCTGGTATCGCTGGTGGCTCGCGAACAACGGCTTCGGCGGGCCCTGGAGCAGTACGCTCAATATCGTAATGAAAACGGCATGGACCGACTGGACTATGTTTTCATCGATTGCCCCCCGAGCCTTGGCTTGTTGACGGTCAACGCATTTGTCGCTGCCCGTGAGGTATTGATTCCTATCCAGTGTGAGTACTACGCACTGGAAGGCCTCAGCCAGCTCCTGAAGAACATTGAAATGATCCAGAAGCATCTCAACTCGGATCTCACCGTCTCGACGATTCTCCTAACGATGTATGACGGCAGGACAAACCTCGCAGCGCAAGTTGCGAGCGAAGTCCGCGAGCACTTCCCAAACCAGGTGTTGCAGGCCTTGATTCCCCGGAGCGTCCGCATCTCTGAAGCTCCCAGCTATCAGCAAACCGTAATCACTTACGATTCGAGTTCCACGGGGGCTCTGTCCTATTTGGAAGCAGCCGCCGAAATCGCCGAACGCGGCAACTACTAGGTTTTCTGGGCGCACATGGCACGTTTTCTACTTGCACCCGCGGAACAGCACCGATCCGGTGCAACCGATTCGATATGAGTCCGTTTTTTGTTGTTTTAACGCAAAAATGTCGAAGAATCGCTTCTGAGACAGATAGCTACGTGGCCTAGGGTCGGGTAGGGTGCAGAAGACCGCCTTTCGGGCGTCTGCGAGCCACAACCGTGAGCCGCGTCCTCAACAATCAATCACCACCCAGTAGAATTGCCTTGGGTCATGGTAGTAACGGTGTCGAAAGGGAGTAACATCCAATGTCGGAAAAGCGACGTGGTTTAGGACGAGGTCTCGGTGCATTGATTTCGAGCAGCCCTGTCGCGGAATCCGAGGAGGAGACTCCAACCAATGTTTCACGTGGAACATCGAAGACGACAAGAACCAACACGGCAAAGAACCCGGAGATAGCTCCCAAGCCTAAGACCTCTGCGGTGTCGGCAAATGGCAAAAAGGCTCGGCCTGTCGACATGTTTTTCGTGCCAGGTAAGACCGAAGAAGAAGTGGCCGCGGAAAAATCCCAGGCGGCTTCAGCACCGTCCGCCGCGGCCAAAAAGCGCCGTGCCCAGATGCCGGGTCTTATTGCTTCTTCCGGACGAGCGGGGGAAGTGGACATGATTGATGCCGACGCCAGCAATCTCGTTGAGGTTCCAGGCGCCAGCTTTGCCGAGCTCTCGGTCGATCAGATCCACCCGAACCGGAAGCAACCGCGTTCATACTTCGACGAAGAACATATGGACGAATTGGTCCACTCCATTCGCGAAGTCGGCTTGCTCCAGCCGATTGTTGTTCGTCCCTCACGGGAGAATGACAAGGAGCCATACGAGATTGTCATGGGTGAACGCCGCTGGCGTGCCACCCAGGCAGCCGGTCTGACAACAATTCCGGCCATCGTCCGCGAAACGCAAGACGATGATCTTCTCCGAGACGCACTGCTGGAGAACCTCCATCGTTCGCAGCTTAACCCGCTCGAAGAGGCTGCGGCGTACCAGCAACTTCTGAGTGAATTCAATTGCACGCAGGAAGTCCTGTCGGAGCGTATTGGCCGTTCACGATCGCAGATTTCCAACACAATCCGTCTGATGAAGCTGCCCGCATTGGTGCAGCGGCGAGTGGCCGTGGGGGTAATCTCTGCGGGACATGCGCGTGCTCTTTTGGGCCTTGCCGATGCCGCAGAGATCGAGCAGCTGGCACAGCGGATCGTCAACGAGGGGATGTCCGTTCGGGCCACCGAAGAAGCCGTGGCCATGAGCGAAGGTCAGCAAAAACCTCGTAAGGCCGCTGCTCCAAAGCTGACGCCACGCCATGAGCGCTTAGACTTCTTGGCAACGTCACTCTCTGATCGGCTTGATACGAACGTAAAGATCTCACTGGGTGCTCGCAAGGGTCGTGTCAGCATCGAATTTGCCAGCGTCGATGATCTGAACCGCATCATGAGCGTGCTGTCCCCGGAATCCGAAGCGCAGTAAACAACAAGCTTGGAAAAGGTGGAGTGTTTCACGTGAAACACTCCACCTTTCCGTTTAACCAGGTGAAGATGCTTGGTTGCAGGTATTGCCACGACTTTTGCCGCAGCAACACAGGCACCGATGATGCCATAGGCGACCCCACTGGGCTGCAGATAGGCCTCAGGCGCCCTGGGGAGGGTAGAGCCACTTCTGATACTCCAAGCGGCCCTCGGCCCTCCTGCGGGCTCCCCGGCGGCGTGTGGGGGTGGGGCGACCTCGGGGGACAGGCAGTCGACATCGGATTCGCATTCATGCAGCGACATTAGGCGAATAGGAATGCGACCCTTGGTGGGGGGTGCCTGGCGCTTGTGTGTGTGATCGACTATCTGTAGGCCATTTGAGCCAAGAAATCCAGCCAAGTTGGTGGCCGGTTTCCAGCCAAATGAGCGATAAGAATCAGGCCAGTGAATTCCTCCCGGAAACCGTCATTCCGGG
>NZ_JBKKAP010000055.1:0-82913 GCF_046714615.1 Paeniglutamicibacter sp. | reverse complement strand
GACATCCGGGCCTGGGTCAAGGCCTGGAACGAAAACCCGCGGCCGTTCATCTGGACGAAGTCCGCCGAACAGATCCTCGAGTCACTGGGCCGACTTCTGAAGCGAACTTCAGGCGCAGGACACTAGCTCAACCAACCTGTTTGATCAGTCAGGTTCGCAGACTCCGGTTGAGATGGGTCACTAAGCAAATGGCATGCCCGCAAATACACCCGAGCCCTGGATCGGAGCTTGCTGAGTTCCATGCAAATTTCGGGTTCCGGTAAGGCAACCGATGAGGCAGGAACGCCCCTTTCGCGTCCCGTTGGTTAGTGGAGGATACGAGGTTTCAGCATGAGGAGCTTCTAGCTATCGAGGTGGGTTCCCTCATCCGCTTCCCACAAGGATTTGAAGTGTGCCCGAATCTGAGTTTTTTCCCATGGGCCGTACTTGGTCACTGTGGTTTTCTTGCGTGTGGTGTACTCGACGAAAGGCCTGCCCCTAAAGAACTTTTGCGGGTTGATGTGTCCTTTCAAGCTGAAGGTGGCATCCAGTAGGAGGTGCCCGTACCGGTCAAGAGTGACAGGTAACTCCGACCCTTCCTCACCTTTGAACGTGAACTGGAAGTCGTATCCAGTGCCGTTGTCGAGCTGCCACCCCGCTTTAAGGATCTGAGTGGCCTGGTTTCCGACATTCAGTATCTTGACGTTGAAGCCGGCGCGTAGCTCAGCACCTGTCTCACTGCTGCCGCCCATCCACTGCTCGCCCGAGAGGACCACCACGGGCTTGTCCCAACGCCAGGTGCGGTAGCCGGTCCAACCGGCCGTCAGCACGGAAATGCCTAGGGCTGCGCTTGATAAGACATCAGAGTATTCCACGTGCTAACCATATGGCGCCCGGTCGTCACCAGTGTGACGGCACTCCGAACAGCAACCGGATGACGCTGGTACTTCTGTGACAGCACTGATCAAATGCAAGAAACTCTTCGGAAATCCGCAGATCAAGCGTTGGCGTTCGATTGAGCGCCGGCACGAAGATGAGCCGGTGTCCGCGTTTCTTGCCTTGAATCCTCACTCCTTGATGGGCAGGTGGCCGATCAAAGCTCAACAAATTGCGCCTGACGTGCTATCGCTCATAGGCTCAGCCTATGACTGCCACCCCCGAGGAAAATATGCCATCCCAACCGTTCGCCTGCGATGGGCGGATCGGGGAGGAGAAGCTGCTCGAATTGCTTGCTGTCGGCGGCGAGTACCCCGCCTTGGACTTCAAACGGGAGCTGAACCTGCGCGATCCCAGAACAAAATACGGATTCATTAAGGATTGCGCTGCGATGATGAATCTCCCGCGGGGCGGCTACCTCGTGGTCGGAGCCACCGACGATGGGGTTCCCGCTCCAGGTGCTTCGCCCAGCAAGGAAATGTTCGACAGCGCGATCCTTACACAGTTGGTGAAAGGGCATGTTGATTGCGCTTCCGACGTGCAGGCTCAGGTCCATAACGTCCTGATCGAAGGAAAAATG
Source organism: Paeniglutamicibacter sp. (assembly GCF_046714615.1). Taxonomy (NCBI): domain Bacteria; kingdom Bacillati; phylum Actinomycetota; class Actinomycetes; order Micrococcales; family Micrococcaceae; genus Paeniglutamicibacter; species Paeniglutamicibacter sp. The sequence goes on along the minus strand of NZ_JBKKAP010000055.1, from coordinate 81,418 downwards.
GCGTCTTTTGCCCTGATTTATGTGTCACCGCCGTTCGACGGGATTCCGGCAGTCATCTCCAAGGACGGCACCTGGCAGAGCGACAAGGGCACCCAGACGCTCTTCCGCAAGGGAACCGTCTACACGCGTCAAGGAACAAGTAACGCGCCAGTCAACCATCAAACCTGGTCTCAAGTCCTGTACAAATTCCGTCAGCAAGAGCGGATCGTCGCCCGTGCGGATGCGGACGCTTTGGTGCATCGGGTAGTTCAGTCGATGGGATCTGGCACGGCACCCAACCAAGTCAATCCGGATCTGGAAATGGACGCCGTAACTTTTGCGGACGCCACCCGGGCGGTCTTGGATTCTGGCCAGCGGTCGGTGTTGAAACGGCTTCTCATCCAGGCCCGGAACGCCTACCGGGCTGGATACGAAGACCAAGCGGCGCGCACCCACGTCTTGGATCGGATTGCCGCTATCGCCTGTGAGGCAGTGCAGGTTGATGACCTTGAGGCCGTTGCTGTGTCAATTGACACCCTCTTCGAGATCTACAGGGACCAGCTACGTGATCATACGAGCACAGCGGGGAAACCCGGGGCAACTCAGCGCTGGTTGGAGATCATTCTCCGCGTCTTCGCTGTTGGCGCCATGGCAGTGCGTTCCGACTTGCTTGAAGCGGCACCAACCATAGTGCTCCGCCCGGTTGGGGACGCGACCTATTCGTACCGGTCATGGTTGCGCCATGCGTTGACGGAGGCTTCTCGAGCAAATCTTCTTTCGGAGTCCGATGGCAAGCTGCGAGGTGGGGGGATGATTGCTCTGACACTCGAGTTGCTGGGAACTTCTGCCGAGCTAAGGTCAGATTTGCCGGAGGCCAAGGAGTCGAGTGGGGATGAGGAAAACATGACTAACATCTTGCTCGATTCTCTGGTGCAGTTTGACCTGCTTTGGTGCAGTCTCGCCCTCGCCTCATCCAAAAGAGGCGGCAGCGGTGAGTTCTACCCGAGCTGCTCCGCGTTCCATCAGAATCGGGCCATGCCCGTCATCCAGCGACTCGACTCTGATGCCGCGGCTCGTCGCGAGGTCTTCGGTGATATTGACGATCCAGTCGTGGCCACTAGCATCGCCCAGGTCATCGGTGCTGCTGAGCAGCAATCGTGGCAGCTAGGGGGCTACTGGTCAGGGACACGTAACTTCCCTTCGGAAGGATTCATTCTCACCAACGCGCTGAACGAGCCTCTCGGCTTTTGAATGTCCCCGCGGCGGGGAGACGGTTAAGGCTGTGGCATTATCTGCCTCGAAGCAGATCATCTTCGCGTCCCTGCAGGAACCTTGTCAGGGGCGGTGTCAGGGGCAGGTGTAACCAGTAGCTTCCAGGCTGACTTAACTGCGGTCAGACTCTCGGCATCTTCAGCGTCACGTCTGTCAATTTTCGCTATCGTCTCCAGGATCTCCGCCCGGTTTTGTTTGCGACCGCGCCTTGGAGCAATGGTGTTCACGATAACGAGGTTGTGAGTGGCCATGCCTCGCTGGGTGGCCCGGTAGAGGGGCGGCAGGAACATTCCCATGACTTCCGATTGGTGTTTCGCGGCCGACAGGTCCCCGATGTTGAGGGCCTCGGTCAGGTCGCTGCGCACAGAGTCCAGTTCCGTAAGCTGGTCGTTGATGTCGCTTCCCCCATAGAGGACGGCTTTCGCCAAGAGACTCCGGAATACTGCGGTCGCTTCCTTAACTCGTTGTTGGTTCGCCGGTGAGCGTTCGTGCCTGAAATCAACACGGTCACCTATTTGAGCGGCTCCTTGAACTGCTTTCTTTACCCGATCGTAGGTGCCTTCCAGCTCTCTTGTGGATTCGTTGAGTGCCATCCACTGCGCATTGATCGTTTCGATCATCTCGACATAAAAGGTCCGCGTCGACTCCAGAGAATCCTTGTTCCATTGCCGGGCCGCGGTGGCGCGGGCGGTCAAGCTCGCCACCACCCCTCCAATCGTGGCGCCGGCGAGGCCACTCAGGGCAGCGATGCCGCTGTTGGCCAGACCGGCGACGGAGATGACGTTGGTAGCTGTTTCAGGATCCACCACCTGATCTTCCCACCTCAGATGACTAATCTGTTGCCGGCCCACGAGGAGGGGCGACCGCAGGAGTGGCTTTCTACTTCCCATGGAGGTCGTAATCGACTTCGTGTCCCCTCCCAAGGGGATCGCCAATCCTTCACTCGTTGCGTATAAGCGTTAATCCACTATATTATTGCGTATGCGCATCAGGGACTTGATCAACGGCTCTCCCCTGTCAAAGAATGCGATTGCCCGCCGGGCCGGCCTCGCGCCGTCCACGGTCGTGCGCATCGGAGCTGGACAGCTTGACCCGACCCTCGGCACTGCCCAAGCCATTGCACAAGCACTGGGTCACCAACTGCCCCAACAACTGCCTGCCCTCTGCGATCCCGAAGCTGTCCGCACCGCCCGCGCCATGGTCTCCGGACAAACAACAGACGGACCCTGGGTTCAAACGCTGGAGCGCTGGGCCGGACCTAAGGGCACCCCGCGCGACCTGGCCCGTGAAGCCGGACGCGCCGCCCCACTGAACCTCCGCACCGACATCACCACCACCCGCAGCAGCTGGAACTTTTTGCGCATCGTCGGTGCAGTGGACCTGGCTACTTCCAGCGAGTACGCCCTGAGCGGCTGGCCGGCCGCGGCAATGCTGGGGACGCCAGAACAGCCAGAACAACCCGTGATCATCTACGTGGACGGCGGCGTGGAAACTCTCGGTCTGGCATTGCCGGATGACCCGTACGGATCCACCGTCGTCCAGATCTTGCCCTTTGACGGCTCCGCGGAAACCGGAGCCCAGGCTGCTGCCGAGCTGATGTGGGCAGACCCGATCCAAGTGGCCCTTGACCTTTATGCGGATCCCGCCACCGAGCACCTCGGTGACCAACTCTTCGACATCCTGGAAGAGTCCTCCGGCGCTTGAGACGAATCCTTGCAGCACGGGAAAGGGCGACCAATAGAATGATTCCCTCAGCTGACCCCGGCAATTATCTTCGTGTCCCTATGCGGCAGCGTCCTGCCGCCCCGCACATTCTTGGCCGAACCTGGCCGCAAAGTGCTGCTCCCAACCGGCCTCCAACAGTTGGGAGTACAACGTATTGGCGATGACCATCCGCAATGTGGGAGCGCACGCAGCCAGCAGCGGCTCGGCCGCAATCAACCATCGCTGAAGGGCAGCCCCGCCGGCTTCAGGCAACGGGAGGGAACCGACACGCTCAGTCATCACGCCGGCCAACCGGACGCCCTGTTGCTCGATGGTCTCCACCGGTGCAGTCTCATCCGCCGGCAGAGCACTTGTCTCAACAGTCGCCGCAGAGGCGGCCTTCTTCGCGTCCCTAGCCGTCTTGCCGGCCCGCTTTTCCTCAGCGGCAGCCTTCTTCTCAGCCCGCACCGCCAACACCGCAGCCTTCCGTTCCTCGGCAGCTGCCCGGCGAGCTTCCTCAGCAGCGTCATACGCACCAAACGCACCGACCTCAATCGCATGAGCATCCAACACCTCAACGATCATCTTCGCGTCCCTCTTATCGGCCGCCCCAAAGAGCTCCACCAACTCGCGACGCAACCCCGGCAGCCGCCGCGCAGCCACACCCAAACCCCGAGGATCCACCCCAGCTGCATCAGCCAACGCCACCAGCCAATGAGCCGAGCCCAGCGTCGGAGAATACGTCCAGGCAGGATGAGCAGCAGAACCAAACAACGCCGCCACCAGATCCGACCCGTCATCCTCCTGAGAGGCAATACGACCAATCGACGCATACATCGACTCCGACCCCACCAACCCCCCCACGCTCCCCGGCAACCGCGTGAACTTCACCCGCGACGGGAACCCCGCACGTCCACCCGCGACCAGGCGCAGCCACCCCAGGTCGATCAGCAACTGACGTTGGCGCCGAGCCGTACCCCGATCCACTCCCCGCCTCACAACCAGCCACGGATCAGAAACGATCACCGAGTCCTTACCGGTGTGCGCGTAACGGACAGCTTCGAGGCCGATCACCGCGATCGTGTGGCGAGCCTGAATCATCTTGTGGCCACTGACCGTGACCGACTTCGGGTCCCCTGATTTTTCGTTCAGCACCCGAGCCAACGCACGCCGCGCAAATCGCAGGGGAAGGAGAGAGGAGCCGTTCCGGCTCTGAACCAAATAGCGGGAACTAGCAGTCACCAAAGTGTTCCACGCAGAACTCTTGGACAAGTTGACGACATCGGGTCGACGCTTCGCCAAGCGGGAATTGATCCATAGTCGCAGGACCGGTGCGGGGATTTGATTCACTGAAGCGCCTGCCAGGAGTGCCAGCAGAGTGTTGGTCGGAGTGGACCCGGAGTGAATTGCAGTGATTGGACCGAGCACTGGGTCGTGGTCAGGGAGTGCGGGCTTGGTCTTCGTGTGAGTGTGCATTTTGTTCTCCTTCATGTTTCAAGAAAAGCGAAGCATTTTCTTGATAGCTATGTAGTGGGGCAAAACCGGTGTTAGACGGCTCAAAACGGAAGTAAAGGGTCTCTGAGCTCACCTGCCGTTGCGCCCCTTGAGGCTCCGCCTCCGGGACCCACCAGCGACTCAAATCCGGTGGCAGTGAACCGGCCTGCTGAATCAGCTGCGAATCAAATGGTTGGTGATCCAAACGAATCGACATCCACTGTGCAGCGGACCGTTCGACGGTGTGAACCAAAACCTGTCTGGGGTGAACCGGCAGGCACCGGTGGAAATCTGAATTGAACCATGGTGGTCTTGACCGGGGAAGCCCCCTGTGGGTTCTTGCTGGTGCAACCACTGTCATGGTCTCTTGAGGCGGGGTGTGCGACGCTTCGACACTTCTTGTTCTACTGGGCCGCCGCCAATCCCAGTTTCTCGCCGCCTCCTTCGGCCACCCAGGCGGGGTCGGCTCCAGCCGGCTGGTGCCTGGTGATGATGCGTTGCACCCTGCTTTTATTGGTGTTGAGTTGCTCGGCGATGGCTTGGTTGCTGAAGCCTTCGGCCTTGAGTGCGAGCACTTGATCCACGATGTCTTCGACCGGTGCTGGTGCCCGTGCGGTCCCGAGGGTGCGGGTTGCTCGTGCTGCGGCTTTAGCTTCAGCGGCTTCTTTGACTGCCGCGGCTCGGGCGTTTTCCTGTTCGGTGCGTTGCGTTGCCCGGACGGTGCTGCGCATCGTGGCCAGCCATGCTTCAAGGGTCAGTGCGAGAATCAGTGGTGGTGCCGAGTGGGCGATCATGGCGATTGGTCCTTCTGCCACGGTGATGTTGGCGGCGACGGAGGCGGCCACCCCGGTGAGCGTGAGGGTCCAACCGAATTTCCGGCTGGTCTGCTTGGCTTCGGCGTCTAGGACTACAAGGGCGCCGGCGACGACGAGACCGTCAAGGATGATGGGTAGCAGCCAGGAAAGACTGGGACTGAAATCTGCCAGGAGGGCGAGCTCTCTGATCCCTGCGTAGGACAGGACGCCGGCGGTGAGGGCGACGATCCATACAACGGTGAGCATTGCTCTGCGGATGATGATGGGGTTCATGGTTGTCCTTCAGGTTGGTGGATTGTTCTTCCTGATCCACTCCATGCGCCCATGGTGCCCCGCTATGTTGCAGTCCCTCGCGCCTAGGGTTTGCTCTGGTGCCTGGCCGGTTAACGTCGGGGTGTTTGAAGGATTTCGCTTGGTTGTGATCGACCTCTTGACGGTGCCAGCTTGTTCGTCTTGGTGTCCCCCTTGCACGTTGGTTCCAGTACTTCACCGGCGTCCACTCAGCCTCTGCCGGCGCTCAGGACGCGGTTCACGGCAGGGATTTTAGCTCACTCCCATTTCTGGGCGGTCCACGAGTCCAACGCGTTCAAGGGTTCGGGGCATTGCATCGGCCAAGCGGAGGGGTTGGGTTACGCGTCCTTGAGACGCTTCAGGAGGCCGGTATTTTCGATGATGACCGCTTCGAGTGCGGCGCCGACCTGATCGTCACGCTCTGCGCGCTCCACCACCATGCGAGCTCCTTCGATGAGCAGCGTCGCTTTGGACACTCCTCTGCGAGCCGCAAGCTTATCCAGCGCGACGTCAAGGTCTTCGGGGAGTGGAATGATCATGGACATGACCACATTTTAGGAAGGTGGCACCAACACACTAAGGGCTGACCTGTCGCACTCGACGGATACGCTGACTGAAGGCACCTCGCACTGGTGCGCCGCTCTGCCAAAAAGGGACCCCATGAATCAGCCATCGAGCCGGCCTGGAAGTTCTGGCTTTAACGAGTTTCCGGACGCGGACTGGGATCTGGTGGAGGCTGCCACCAGAAAGCCGCTGGCCACCATCTGCTTGTTATCCGCACTGGCGCACCACGATCTGACTGACGAGATCCCCACTCGGTTGCACGTGGCTCTCCCCCGTGGCATGCACAAGCCGGCCGACAGCCTTTCCACAGCACTTAGCTGGCACGTTTTCAGCAAGGATACGTTTAACGTCTGCCGCACCACCCTACGGATCCCCGGCACGGACCTTGATATTGGCTTGTACGAGCCCGAGAGGGCTATTGCTGATGCTTTTCGCTTCCGCAGCACCTTGGGACACGAAACCGGACGTGATGCTTTGAAGGAATGGCTGAGACGTGGCGGCAAGCCGGCACATCTCCTGTGGGTCGCCGAGCAGCTCCCGAACGCCAGGAAGCCAGTCTCCGAGGCTCTCTGGTATTTGGCGTAGCGCCGATCAGTTGGATCCAGGACTTGCAGCTCAGCACCGTGCGAAGAGCGCGCGGCGTGGGGTTGACAGCCTGCGGCGGGGACACCAAAGTGCAATTTCGAGCACCGGCGACCGTTCGTGGGCGGACAGACGAGGATCAGAGAACTCTCGTCAGTATCGCCCGCGCGGCAGCAATCTCACGGAAGGTCGCACGCTCCAGGAGATCCACGGCGATCATCAGTCGAGGAATGATAACGGTGGCATATCGGCATCGATGACTCGCAGGATGATGTTGGCCCGGGCCCGATCCGTTTTGAAGAGCATGTAGTCGGCGGTGACTTTCTCGTAGTCGGAGGCCAGCACATAGGCTTCGTACTCCCGAGCTTGAAGTAGCCCCGACTCCGGGTGGGAGACACCAGTGGCATAAAGCCGTGAGTCACGCCGGATCTCATCGAGGTCACCTGCTGCTGCACGCAGCGAATGCGTCATGGCGCGCGAGGACAGCCAGCGCAGGAGCGTCTGCTCTGATCGTGCTCTGTCCTCGCTTGTGGCTTTGACGGCTTCTGCCCGCCGGTGTGCCCGAGATCGGTAGGGGGAAGTGATCTCGTATCCGTCCATTAGCAGCGCAAGATCCCAGGCTCCCTGTTCGTTCAGGGGTCTGCCGGCGCCCTGGCGGTGCTTGGTGAACGGCACCGATGGCTCGGAGATCACCCAGGAAGTGCCGAATTTGCGGGCGGCAATATGCCCGGCTTCTGCTAGCGCCCTCACCCGGCGCTCGGATATTCCCGCGTCCCTTGCATATTCGGCGGTGGTTCGTTCCATGACACTATTATTCCGATCGCGGAAGGGAAGTGTCCATTCTTTGGCAGAGGCATCAAACCCCGGACGGTTCATACGAAATTCCCGCGAACGTACGAATTATCTATTTTGCGGAGATTTCACCAAGGCGCCGGAACACTACCTAATCCACTGACGCGGTTACTGTGGTGGGTGCTCAGAATCTTATCGATAGCACTCGAGAGACACTCCAGAAATAGAATCATGTTCCGGATTTCTGCGGGGCCTATTGTTGGCGATTGCCCAGTATGTGCACATTGATTCCTCCAAAGCAGTATAGTTTCGAGTTCGTCCTTTGGATGAACGATACTTTTTAAACTTGGCTCAAGTGCTTTTTCGGTATCCCACAGACTCGAGAATTCAGTGTCGATATACGTCCATGCTCCACTAATGCCAAGTAATGACAAAATATCTCTAACCGTCTCAGGCCCCGGATTGGATTTGGTCTCGATGGCATGATCCCCCCAGATAGTATCTGACGAAATCTTACCGGCGATATTATGCAACTCCTGTAATATCTCATCCTCGGTTCGCTCGACCCCATGATTTTTCGATCTACCTGCTGCCGTTAAATTCTTTACTAATATTTGAGTCTGTAATTTTTTGTCTAGAGACGAACGCGTAATAGGGGGAGAAGCTTTACTGAACGATTTCAGATAATGATCTGCACGTGATTTTATGAACTCCTCAAATCTTGCGACACTCAGTAAGACGCTACCTGCGATTGCAGCGGTTCTAATGTCTGGTCCCACGTTCATGCTTTGGAGAATCGACACATTAGTTAAAGAAACTTCAAGAACTTCTGCCAAATCACGGCAGGCCTGTAGCGAACTACGGAAATCATGGAGATTCATTTCAACCAGATATCGCCACAGTTATCATGTCTCGAACCATAGATATTCTGGTCTTAACATATTTCGGAGTGTTTGTCTGCGCACCTATCGATTTAGTAAAAATATTGTCTTCGAGTAATCCAAACATTCCATTTTGAATTGCGTTCTTCGATGCTTCTAAATCTTGATATGAAAATTCTTCAGCTGCAATCATCTGAGCATCGTACAAGGTCGCGAGAATCCTCGAAGATTTCTGGGACTGACGCACTCGCTTAAAAGCCATATCACCGAATGCTACGTCCACCTTCTCGACTGTTTCGTGGAAATATGCAAGCCGGCGCTCTATTTCTGAACCCCTCATGTGCGAACTATCCATTAAGTATGTGTTCATCGCCCCGCCCAGGGATCCTGAGAATGAGGACCAGTTTTCCCTGAGTGTTAGGTAACGCAGGACTAATTCCACATCACGCATTTGCTGCCAAAGTGCTGACTTTGAGCGCTTCGCTTCGTCGGAGCCGATGCCCAACAATCGAGTGAACGTGGGATAAGTCGCGGCGCTAACGATTGCATCATTAAAAGGTCCTGCGAAAGTAACGTTTCGAACTTCTTGCGAATTCAACCTCACCCCACCGGTATTAAGCCTTTGAAAGACGTGGAACTTGATCAAAGGATCGGACATGCGAAGCAGAATAATCGACCTAATACTTGAACGGGTCTGTAGTACCGACTTTAGAGAGTCGTCAAGCTGCGAAAAATAAAGTCCGTTAGCCTCGGAGAAAATACTCAAACCCTGTAGCTGGAAACCATCATTTAGGAATTCTGAAATAGTTGTAAGACGTTGTTTCCCATCGATGATCGAATAATGCCCGTATTCATCCTCGTTTAAAAAAACCGGAGGAAGAGGAACATTCATCAAGAAGGATTCGATAAGCAGGGACCGACGTTTGAGGTCCCACCTGTCGCGGCGCTGAAACGAGGGGCTAAGGTCAATGCGGCCGTCCCCGACGAGTGAAGCTACGGTCTGCAAATTGTAATCCAATGTAGTAGTAATCAGATCACGCTGAGCTCTAATCCATCGTTCACGGGTTATATCTGCAGGTTCCTCTGATTCGAAGCCTTGTCGGTTAAACGATTCGTCATTCATAGTTCGATCTTATGGTAATCAAGAGCGCATCCTGTGAGGACTCACTAAGGAGGCGTCACCTCGGGCTACCTGTTTTCTCAAACATCCCACTGATCCTTTCGCGCGTCCCAGAGGTTGCAAGACGTCTCATCAACACCAGTCCCCGGCTGTAAAATTGCCATCTTCAAAACTCTTCCGCACTCACTCCCGCGTGACTTCGGGGTTGTGCAGACTTGTATAGTCACGGAAATATCAGCAGTCCCCTGCACGCAACTGCATCCCCATCAATAGCCCCCTGCACCAACCGTCACTTTTCATAAGTCGCCTGCACCAATCAGCATCATCCATAACTTCGATGCCCCCGCAGCGTGTGTTGCCGGGACCCAGCGGCAGAGGGTAGGCATGGAGACAGCGAAGGTGTCGGCAACCTCCCGGGGCGGCCTTCCTCGGTTCAGGAGCTTGCGGGCGGATCGGATCTTGACATCCGTCATGAGACGTTTTCGGCCGCCGACCCTTCACCTGTCAGCAGGTAGTGGTTCCCTGTTTGCAGGATTGCACACTGCGATTGATTGCAGCATGCAATTTTGCGTCGCGCGATTAGGGAGCCCGCACAACGTCCAGACCTAGAGGTGACCAAGAAATTGGTGTCCCCCCATAGCCTTAGACTCATACCATGAACCAGTCGGAGGTGTACGAGGTTAGGACTGCTTCTGGTAGCCGGTGGCTGATTGATATCGTCTCCGGTTTACTTATTCGGCATCCTGGGCCCGGGGCCGACACCTACGCCCGCGACGGCTACATCGTGATTGTTGGTGACTTCCTTCAAGTCGAGGTGGGGCTGCCATTGCTGATCCGCCCATACCCCGGCCGAAACGATCACTTTGCTCCGATGGAATCAACCCCCGTAGAGTCAATGGAGCTGAGGGTGGACGAGGACCCGATGACGTGGCCAATTCATCCCGCGGACCGGAAAAACTTCTGGGACGACGCCACCTCAGAGCTTGCCTAATTCGCTCCGGAGCGCCCGCTGGTACAAGCGTCCAAACGACTCCGGAGGCACCGCCTGCCCCTCCAAGCTCATTGTCCCCAGGGCACTTTTCGTGATGGCACGGGCTTTCCTTCTTGCCTGACCCAAGGCTGTCGAAGCCCCCGCGTCGGTGAATCCCGTCAGCAGCTCCTCGAGCACACGGCGGCCGGCGGACCGCTCACGTGTGCCGAGCGATCCCATAAGATCCGTGGCAACAACTGCCAGAGGCGCCAGAGGGGCTGTGACCGCTTCAGTGAAAGCCGTTTCGTGGATGACGATGTTGCCGCGGGGATCTTCCGCCAACCCGAGAGCCTTCTTGAACTTGTCCGCGTCCCCTGCCAGGGCATAACCCTCAATCCCTCCCCCGCCGCCGCCGGCCAACTCGAAGCGTTCGGCCACACGATCGTCAGCTAAGGCTGAAGCACCGGTAAGAACCAGCAGAGGCTCCAGCCGCTCCAAAGCCCCCTGGACACCCCGGAAACGGTGGGACTTGGAGCGCTTGCGAGCCAGGAGATGAACATCTTCCGGAGTGAGCCCGGGTAACCGCGCTTGCAGGCGCGCGAGCTCCGTGGGAGTCAGCCACGGGGCCGATTCAGCTGAAAGCAAGGCCAGGGCACCCCAGGCCATTCGAGGCTCCCAGATGCGTCCAGGTCGTCTTCCCGCGTTCAGCACGCGTTGCACCGAGACGGGCTCCAGCAGCAATGTTCGTCCCGCGGTGCCAATAACGGTGAGCCGGCCACTCTTGATCATCTTGCGGACAGCCTCAACCGAAATTCCTAGACGTTCGGCGGCTTCGCTCACTGTCATTATGTCGATGCTCATACAGAAAGGTTAGCGCGAGCGAACCAATATTGATCGTCCAGGATCTCTTAGGGACACCACCTTCTTGGTTCGTACTCGAAGAACCAAGGACCTCGGCGAATCGATCAGCGAATGCTCCGTGAACGGGGGCCACCAGTTGCCACTCAGATAGAGGTAAGGGGAACGGACTGGCGGGGTTTAGCAGGTATTTTGGGGGTGTCAGCTGAACTCCGCTGGTCTACGATCAAGGCATGAGCCTCACCGACAGTGAGCAACGGTTCTGGGATGATCACTGTGGCCTCCCCCGCACTGAGATCGATCTGGAGTCCTTGCTGCAATCCGTCCACAGCGTCCTTCAGCCTGGCCTTCATCCCGGGACCGTGAGCGGATTTTTGGCCACCCCGCAGCCGGACCTGGAGTATGAAGGACGGGCCGTCGGCCCGACACAGTGGCAGCTCCTCGGCGGCCCTGTAGAGCCGGTCCTGACTCTGGCCAAGGAGCTTGGCGATTGCATTTAGTACTGCTTCCCGGGCAAAGAAGAAGGCCGGGAGATAACCCCCAGCCTTCTTCGTGCCCTTGCATTTATATCTAGTCTCCGCATCACTGCAGGAGGATTCCAGCATAATGCAGGAATCTCTATCCGCACGGCAAGCACCCCAGCCCCACACACCGTAAAGACCATTGTAGTCGGTACTGCTGGGAGCAGGACGGTCCCAGCAATGAGCAACAAGGAAGGTCTCCATGAATGATTCAGAGAGTACACGTGAAAGGCTATCGAGGATTTTCACGGAGCAGCTGGAAGCTATGCCCGATGAGCAGGTTCTCGCGATCGATGACCCTGCTGAGTTTGCTGACCGGCTGATGAACCTGTTGGTCCGGGGCACCCGGTCGGCGGGGGCCGCTCCGCCGACTGGTGAGACTTAGGTTAGCCGCCTGGAATCGCCAGCTAAAACTATCGCAGCGCTTCCGACCAGACGGACGTCTCCGTCGAACCCTTCGGATTGCAGTCGATCTCCAAGCTCTTAGAGAAGACCCCGCAGAATCCCACCGGCAAGCGCGGTTAGGTGCTCAGGAGCCCGCCTTCCCGGAAAATGATTCCAGCCCGCGCCAGCTCTGCCGGAGTCTCCCGCTTTGAAAGCACCAGCCAAGCCTCAGTCACCGATCGAAAATCATAGGGGTACCACGGCGTCGGCAACGGCTCTGGCGCCGACCACGGCCTGTCTGCATCGCTGTTCATGGCCCACCTAATCCCTGCGATGACCAGGGTGTCAAAGCGCGAGTCTCCGGTCGTGGCTGGCGGTTCTAATGCCGGGACGGGCGCGTCGCCCAGCAGGGCCCGCACATGAGTTAGAAGATCCGGCACCAGCCGCAAGGCGAATTCGATCTCGCCAGCTTCTAGCTCTGTGCGGATCCACCCGACCTCCCGATCGATCAAATCCTGCAGTGCGTCGGCGATCTCCATAAGCACAGAGTACCCCGCAGTCCGATCTCGGATACGGAACCCCAGTCCAGTGGGTGCCCAATCGTTTCTCCCCCTTTGAGCTGTTGCGGCGCTCCATGTGGGCCCATGGCCCGGCCTCGCCGCGGTGACCCACGCAAATATCCCCTCAACGTGTTCCCGTTCGGGATCATCGTTGGTAGACTAGAACCATGAAAAGGCGATTTCTGGCAACTGTAGACTCGGTGGCTGAAGCCGTGCGCGAAGGCCGCAAGGAAAAAGGCTGGACTCAGGCGGAACTGGCAGTCAAGGCGAAAGTAGGGCGTCGCTTCATTGTGGAGCTCGAGTCGGGCCATATGCGTGCCGAACTTGGAAAGGTTCTCGGAGTGCTGAGAGTCTTGGACATCCACGCCGTCGCTCTGCCTTCCGTCGCATCAAATGTCCGCTTGGAAGACATCGACCTAGATGAGGAACTGAAACGATTTGGCTGAACTTTACGCGGGCGCGGGAAAGCGTCGAGCTCTTCAGGCTCGATGATGAGAGCGCCGCGGGGCGGTCATTTCGCTTGGGTGCGGATATAGGCGGTGGTCGCCTGCGTATCGGAGTACCCCACGGTGGAGGCGAAGTACCCGCCTGACCAGAGTCTCTTCCTGCTTCCCCAGAAATGCCGGGACAAGGCCGCCGGCTCGGCCGCCCAGAGCTTGTGTGTGGTGAGCATCTTCATCCTCCGCACCACCTGTTCCAGGGAAAGTGACGGCTTGAATGTCACCAGCAAATTCAGAATTCGATAAATCGGACCCTAGGCCCTGGAATCTACTTCGTTTGTTTCCGTCAGCACAGACATGCTTCATTACAATGATCAACGCTGGTCCAGGCCGAGTACCTGCGGGCACCCACCCGTGAGTCACTGGTAAGTGCCAGGCAATCCGGACAGCAGAATCTTCCCAATCTGGCCAGCGATCCCTAAACTTCTTGCCGGGGCCTCGACATCATGCGTACCGATGAGAGCAATCATGGCCCCGGGTCTCCCCCAAGGGCCCAGCGCAATAATACGAGACCTGAGCCACATGCACACTGGCCCACCGGAAAATCCACAGCTGATGTCTTGAACGGAAAAAGGTCATCGAGCGTTACGTGCAATCAGGGACATTCCACTCGTAGAGATTCTAGGCATCGATACTGACTAGGAATTTTATGACTCGTGTGGATACGAAATCCCAACATCACGCCACAAAATGTACATGCATTTTGAAACATGTCCCATCGTGCGCGGAGTTGGCGTGGATCGTCGAGAGGCCAGGAAGTCCAGAATTAAGGGCAATCAGCATGTCCAGCGCCTCGGCCTCGCGGACCTCGCCGATGACCAGCCGGTCCGGGCGCATCCGCAGCGCCTCCTTGACCAGCCGCCGCATGTTGATCTCGCCGTGCCCCTCCAGGTTCTGTTGGCGGGTCTGCAGGCCCACCACGTCGCGCAGGTTGATCTTGAGTTCGATGCTAACTTAACTACACAAGTTGGTTCAGGTCCTCTACGGGCCAACGAAAGAGCCCCCCGCAACGACTGGCATCGTTCGGAGGGCGTGGACGAATCACGAAAGGATTCGACATGAACAAGAGTACCGCTCCCGCCCCGGAAACCACAGGCACCGGCCCGGTTGAGCAACCCTCGCACCCTGCACCGCTTGTCCTCGCGAGCCTGGACGAGTCCGCGCTCGGTGACCTCGTGACCCTTTGGACCGATTGGGACCGCACCGGGACAAACTTCCCCGCCGAATACCTGCCCCAGGTCATCGCCGCCCTGCAGGCGATCCAGGCCCGGATCGGTTAGCACCAGGGCCCCTGCCCTCGCGTTCCCGCTCACCCGCGTACCCAGTGAGTCCAGGCAAAGAATCCAAGCCGAACTGGCGGCAACCGTGACCAGGTGCCCTGATCAGGCCCTGGTCACGTAATACCTTCGCTCGCCCTCTTCCAGGGGGTGGGCTACGGGTGTTGACTCATACGGGGCGAGTCGTTTTCAGCCCGGCGGCAATGGGGGCCAAGCAAGACCGCCCCTTGGGTCCGCTTCCATCCTTGAAACCCATGCACCAACCAACCATTGAAAGGCCCGCCATCATGAAAACCGAACTTCCCCAGGGCTTCATACTCGACAACGACCATCCCCCCGACGGCTTCACCCGCGGGCTCGGCCCCGCCTCCGGCGACGAGGGCCAGCCCGGGGCCGTGGAATCCATCTGGACACCCGACCGGGGCATCGTCCTTGAGATCACCACGAACGACGACGGTGAACTGTCTATCGACCAGGCGCGGAAAGTCCAGGCGAACCTGGGCCGTGTCCTCGAGGCGTTGGATGCCCTCGGCCACTGAACCCCGGGAACGACAAAGGGGCCAGGAATCCGTGCATGGATTCCTGGCCCCTCCCGTGTGCGGCCCTGGCCTACGAGGAGAGAGTTCCCCGCCAACTGCCGTTCTCCATGAGTTCATGCTTTACGCCGTCTTCGGTGTAGTAGTACCCGGCAGCCTCCAATTCTGAAATGTCAGGGTCTGCGCCTGGCTTCCAATCATCAGCTACCGTGTACCCGTTCCGCGTTCCACATTGATGGCAGAAAAAATCCGCAACCGGCCCGACTCGGTGTTTCCGAGTTCTGCCCTGCGGCAATCGAACAGGACTTTCTTCCCAGCGACCTGCATCGAAATTGGTGATTTTCAGAAACTTATCAGTATGACATACTGCACAGTTAGGCTTATCCATAACCGCAACCCTATAAGCAACTCGTGCCACTTACTAGCCTCATTGCTTTTCGTTTATCGATCATCGGCGACATGCGTCAGGTGCCCCGGGCCTCCGGGTCGGCGTTGTCGCCGCCCACGTTCTGCTCGCCGGAATCCGTGGGCGATGCCTGCCCGCCCTCCGTCACGTTCATCGGAACCACGAGCTCATCGGTGCCCTCGATGAAGGGCAGGTTCAGCCGCGCCCTCGCCTCCGCGCGCGTCATCACCGGACCACCGGTCAGGGTCTGGAAAACCCTCGCCTGCTCCGTGAAGCTCCCGGCCATCGCCGACTCCCGGTTCATCTCAAGGTAAAGCCTGGGCGTTGCATCCAGGGCCTGGACCACTCCGCCCGCGTTCACCGCCTGCTGCATCTCCTGGAACAGCGGGCCCAACGTCGGGCCGAAGAGCATCTGCCGGAAGGCGTCGATGTTGGAGAAGGTCCCGTCCCTGGCGCCGACAAGCTCCGGCGGGATGTGGAAGGCCGAGGCGACCTCCGCATCGGTCAGCCGCCTGCCCTCGATGTCCTGGGCGTCCTTCGGGTTCAGCCCATCGAGCTGCTCGTATTCCATGCCGTCCTCGAGGATCGGCGTGCCTCCCGCCTTCGGCGCGTCCCGCCACGTCTTCCAAACCTCAAGGAACCGGTCCCGCTGCGTCTCATCCCAGCGCTTGGCCTGCCCCGCAACCGGGACCGGACGCGTGAGGACACCGGACATCTTCGGGCCATTCTCCCACTGCGCGGTCCTCCACTCCACGCTGCGGAGGTTCTCCTCGAGGATTCCCGCGAGGGTGAACATCGGGCTCACGCCACCGGCCTTGTCTGCGTGCCAGCCCCAGGCCAGGATCTTTGGCGCGAGGGTCACATCGAGGTCCTCCATGCCGGGCGGGGTCTCGATGAGAACCTGGACGGGGCGGCCAACAAAATCGGAGCGGATCCGGATCAGCCTTGGCGGGATGCGGACAAGCTGGCCGTCGACAAGGACGGCGAGGCAAATGTCGTACAGGAGCCGGTCGACGGCGAGGGTGTTCCAAAGGCTATAGCCGCTGATGAGCGGTGCAGGCTTGCCCATGACGTTCTCCGCCGGGCTGCCGGACTTGCGCCTGCGGTCGGTGTCGTCGACGCGCACGTAGGCGTGCCAGGGGATCGAGGCGAACTGTCGGGCGGCGAAGCTGACGACCTTGCGGATGG
Organism: Paeniglutamicibacter sp.; assembly: GCF_046714615.1. Taxonomy (NCBI): domain Bacteria; kingdom Bacillati; phylum Actinomycetota; class Actinomycetes; order Micrococcales; family Micrococcaceae; genus Paeniglutamicibacter; species Paeniglutamicibacter sp. Next base: position 64,724 of record NZ_JBKKAP010000055.1, on the reverse strand, counting down.
ACGGCTGCGTCTTCCAAATGGTGAGCGGGTCGGTGGGGTTCCCGTCGGAGCCCAGGCGCGGAATGCCGGGGTCGATGATCTGCAGGCTGCTGCTCGGGCCGGATTGGCTGCCGAGCGAGTGGATGGTGACGAGTTCGCCGGATGCGGCCTTGATGATGCCCATGGTGCGCCCTTTCTTGGGGGTTGGTTTCGGTGACGAACGAGGGGCCGGGAGGCTTCCCGGGTCCCGGCCCCTGGTCTGTGCGGCCTGTGGCGCTGGCAGGGCTTCACCGGAAGAAAGTACCGGTTAGGACCCGTTGCGGGGTCCGCCCTGCCATCGTTCCCCCCTGCGGGTCATGGACCGCCGGGCCCCCAGGCCCTGGGACCCCCGCCGGTGGAGGCGTTGACGCCACGAGGCCGCGGCCTAGAGGACCAGGTCGGCAACCCGAAGGAGTTTCGTGCTCATTACCTGCAAACCGAGGCGGATTTCCATCCGGAACACCTGGCGATTCGCCCGGAAAAGTTCGACGTTCACCGGCACCGCAACGGTGCCCGTGTTGATCGATCCGCCCTCCGACCAAGCGAACATCAGGTCCCCCCGGTCGAGAACGACAACGCTGGCCAGGTCGCCCACGATGGCCTGCCCTGCCGGGAGCCCCGGGGAAAGTATGACGGGGAGGCCGTACAGAACCGGGGTGGCGGCCTGCTGCGGCAAACCGGCCATGATGTACGCGCCCTCGGCGGTCAGCGAGGACTCGATTTCCTCCCAGTCCGTAGCGTTCAAGACGACCGACGTGGGGACGGCTCCGGTGACCTGGAGGTCCGTGATGGCCTTGCGGATCGTGCGGAGTTTGGAGGTGGTGTAGGCGGTCTGGCCGATACCACTGGTGTTCAGGATCCCGGTGAAATTGGCGCCCGTTTCGTCGACGCCCCCGTTCAAAATAACGTCGGCAATTTTGAGGTCAACACCATAAGCCATTTCCTGAGAAATGAATTGCTCAAGATTTGTGTAATCCTGTAGCCATTGTTTTTGGATAGGTTCGCTGACATGGGCAATTGTCGCAAGCCTGGCCGTCTGCGGCGTGAGCCCGTACACGGAAATGGGCTTGAGCGCGCCGTCCACCACGGTCGTCGCCGCGTTCGTCCGCGCCGTCTGACGGAGGTAGGAAAATGAATTAGCGCCTTCGGCGTCGAGGTGCTGCACCGCCCCGTAGAGCGAGAACGCGTTCTTCGGGTCGTTGACGATGACCTGGTCGAAGCGGGCAACGACCGCCCCGGTGGGGATGAGGGCCTTCTGCACGATGGGGCCGCCGATGGAACCCGAGGCTGCCTTCATCGCGGCCAGGATGTTGTTCGTGAACACGGTCGAGTCGGAGCTGGGCACCTGCGCGGCCTTGTTCAGCCTGCGCCCGGACGGGCCGATCAGGCCGGTGCCCTCCCCACCGGTGAAGTCCTGCGTGCTGTCCTGCGTCGGCGCACCGAACTGGCCCAGGGCCTTGTCGGCGGCATCCTTACGGGCGACGAGCTCGATCAACTCGGTGTGTTCCCGGACAAGCGCGGTCGTGCGCTTCGAGTCCGCCTCGGTGAAGTTCGGGCCATCGGCCTTTTTGCGAAGTTCGGCGGCCTCGGCTACGAGTTGGGCTAGGCGTTCTTTCGGGTCCATGGCGTGGACCTCCCCTTCAAATCGTGAGAGGGGAAGCTCACCTCCAATCCTTGCCCACCACGCGTGACTATGTGGGCCAAATCCATAAGTCAGTCGATCAATCCCCTGGCTCCGTCCCGGCGGCGTCGATGGCGTCGAGCTGCGCCCCGTACCAGGCAAGGAACCCGGACAGGTCCTCCCTGAGCGGGTCGCGCCCGTGGGCAACCAGGACCATGCCGGAAAGGCAGACCAGGAGGCGGTCCCTCCCGCCCGGTTCCCTCTCAACTAGGGCGAGGACCTCGTTGGTGGTCTCCACGTCCCCGGTGTTGGCGGCCTGGAGGAGGGCCAGGACCCAGCGGTGCATGTCAGTGCGGTCATTCATGGTCGTTTTCCTTCGTTTCGGTGGCTTGTGAAACAAATCCCAAGAGGGGTATGCATTTTGAGACATCGCGAGCTTTTGCACGGCTGCGCGCCTTCCCAGCCCGAAACGCAGCGATGTGAACGCCCCTACCGGGTGGGGGCCTGCCGTGTGCCTCTGGGGGCGGTGCTGGCGGGCTCGTGGCAGGTCGGTGGCGGTGGGTGCCGGACGGGGATTCCAGGCCGCGAGGCGGGCTCTGGCGGGTGCGGGTTGTTCATGCCGTACGCCTGCCTTCCCGGCGTGCTCTCCGGCGATCCTGGGGCGTGGTGCCGCCCCAGACACCAGAGGTCTGCCCGCTCGCGAGGGCGAACGCGAGGCACTCCTGCCGCAGCAGGCAGGGCTGGCAGGCTCGCGCCGCCGTGCGCTGCTCGCGTGGATCATCCGAGTGGAACTCGGCGGCTCCTCCGCGGCATGGAATAACGGCACCGTCGAGCTTGGCCAGCAGTTCAAGCCAGGACCGAAGGCCAACCTCGGGGTCCTCCGGCCGCCTGGCATCGGTGCGGCTCATGGCGATGGCTCCTCGAAAAGTTGGCTAAGCAACGCGATCAGCTTGACCAGCTCACCGGGCTCCTCGAAGAAACGGGCCGGTGGTGCCGGTGCCGGGGCTGGCGGTTCCTGCCCTGGGCGGGGGCCCGGGGGCTCGGGCTTCACTGCTCGGCCTGCGGGTGTGGCAGCACGGCAAGGATGAGGTGCTGGTGTGCCCATGCGGTGGCCTCGGCTCCGGTGGGTGTGCCGTTGTGGAGGTAGATGTGGTGGCCGTCTATCTCGATGCGGATGAGCCTGCCGGTGGCCGGGTGGAGGGCGAGGGCCTCGGTGGCTCCGCCGTGCTTGGAAGTGCGGGTGCGACAGATGGGGTTGAGGGCCTGGAGGTCGGCGAGGGCTTCGGTGGTGATGGTGTCGATCTGCTTTACGATGTCGATGGTGAGGACGACGCCGTTGACCTCGATGGTCGGGAGGGGTCCGTCGGTGATGTGGATGTTGGCGGGGATGCGGTTCGGGTCCATGGTCGGGGTCCTTAGGCAGTTTTGCGGGGATCGTAGGCGTACAAGGTGGGCAGGGTGTTGGTGGGAAGCTCTCTGTTCAGCTCGGCACGGATTTCGAGTGCACCGTCCCCAGGCCCACCTTCGTGGGCGTAGCCGAGGACCTCAAAACGGGGCAGTATCTGAACGGGCTTGCCCCCAAGTGCCGGGTTGTCGGACAAGATGAATTCCTTGTCTCCGCGCTCATCAGTGCCTGGCTCCCGGTAGTAGGTGTAGGCGCGGCCGGTGTGAACAATCGCGAGCGGCTTCCACCAGTCGTTTTCGACTGTGTTGCTTTCGTCGGGGCTTTGGTAAGGGTTGTACTCGCTCGGGTAGGCGGGGATGCTGTTCAGGATGTCGCGGGTAACCTGCATTCCGTCGATGCTGAGAATCACGAGTCCTGGCAGGAATTTCCGGGCGAGGACGTTGGAGCCGTTGGGCAGGGTGAGTCCGTCAATGTTGGAGGCAATGGGGGTGTACACGATTGTGGTCCTTGTCGGTGTTGGTTGCCGTCTTCCCGGTTGTCTTCCCGGTCCTGGAGGTATCACGAGGAGACTGGGAACACTGGGAAGTCTGGGAAGTCTGGGTTGATGTCTTGATTTACCGCGAATCCTCGATACGTAGGGGGTTACGAGGTGTTGCTGTCTTCCCTGTCTTCCCTGTCTCCCTGACTTCCCAGTGACACGTCCAAGCCGGGAAGACTGGCGGGAAGACTGGCGGGCTCCGCGCCGTGGAGGGAGAAAACCCACGGTTCCCCCGGTGCTGGTGGCCTGGATTCCCCCGCTGCCTTGACGGCCGTATCCCGGGCATTCTTGCTATATCCCAGCTCCTTGAGGTGGTCCTTGAGGTCGGCGACCGGCACGCTGGCGGCCTTCCTTGCCTGCATGTATTCCTGGATGGCCCGCTGCGCCAGGACAGCACGGGATGAGGGTTGGTTTGCTTCGCGTTGTTCGTCTCGCCATTGCTCGAGGTGGGTGCGGATGGTAGCGAGGGTCTGCATCGGTTCTTGGAGGCGGGCCACGGTGCCGGGGTCGTCGTCGGTCCTGGGCCGCACCTGCATCACCGCCACCGTGAACTTGAGTGCGTGGCTTAGTCCGGTGGTGTTCGCTTTGTCCGGGCCTATCCACATGTGCTGCTCGTCTTCCTCCCTGTCGTGGTTGGCACGCGCGGTGAATAGGACCATGCGGGCCTTCTGGCGGAGGGCTGCAGTGCCGCCCATGAGGTCGCGCGTGTTGCTGGTGTCCATGCGGTTGGTGTGGGTGACGAGGATGACGGCGGCGTCGTGGGCGTCGGCGAGTTGTTTCCAGGGGTGCAGGGCCGCACGGGCTTGCTGAGTGTCGCGGATATTGAGGCCGCCCGCGACGGTGTCGAGCCAGGCGTCGACGACGATCATGGCGGGTGGTTCGGGGGCCGTCTCGAGGTAGGCATGGAGGAGGAGCATGTCCCCGTTCAGGCCTTCCCCGAAGGTCGGGGTGCCGCTGCCGTCGTCGTCGGTGCAGTAGATGTGGATTCGGGCGAGGTCTGCGCCTGCTGCCTTGAGCCGGGCCTGGACTTCGGCGGTCGAGTCTTCGGTGATGATGATGACCACGTCCGCGGGCTGCCTTGCCGGGATATTGAGGTGCTTGTAGGGGCTCCCGGTGGTGACGGCGGCGACGACGAGGACCCAGAATAGGGATTTGCCGTCGCCTTCCCCGCCGACGAGGACGGTGATTTCCCGGCGGGGAATCCAGCCGGGGCCGATCCATCGGGTGGGTGGTGGGACGTCGATGTCGGTGAGGCGGCGGAGGCGGAGCCCTGGGGGTTCGGAGGGCGGATGGTATCCGGCCTCGCGGAGGGCGCGGCGGGCGGCCTGCTCGTCGCCGCCGTGATTGATGATGGCTATGGCCTGGAAGCGGGTGTAGACGCCGCCGGGTTCGGTGAAGGGGCCCACCGGGCCGGGGACCTGGAGTAGGTCGTTCTTGACGGTGGCGCTGACGCCGATGCTGGCGCTGGGGTGACGCCAGATGTTGGAGAACATCCCCTGATTGATCTGGGCCCAACCTGCGCCGGTGAGGATTTCTTCCCATTCTGGCATCGCGTCGGTGACGGGGCTTACACTGGGGGTGTTGTTATTTCTTGGCGCTTCGTCTCTTGTCTTGGGGGGCGAAGCGCTTTCGTGTGTGCTCACTTGGCTGCGCCGCCGTGGAGGAGAGCGGCTACGCGGGCAGCTTGGGCCTCCGTCAGTGGCGGGGCCGCGGCGACAACCTGGGCAATATACTCTTCAAGTTTCTTGGCGGCTTTTTGCCGGCGGGCTTCGGCTGCGGCTTCGATCTTGCTGACGGCGGCCTCGATGTTGGCGGTGGCGAGGTTTTGGCGGGCTTCGGTCTCGAGGGCCTTGTTGCCGGTGCGGACGGCGACGCCGATTTGGCTGCGTGCTTGGACGACGGGCTTGGTGGCGGGCATGGCGGTGCTCCTGGGCGTGGCGGGGTTGGGGTTCGTGTCCCCCGTTGTGTCAGGCTGGCCTTGCCTTGAGGTTCACTACAAACATTTTTTCACTCAGAAGTCATATCTACAACGGGTTGAATCCCCATGTCAGATGCTCATATCAACAGAACTTTTCCGGGCGTGTTGGTGGTTGTTGCCGCGTATTGGTGGGTGTTGGTGGGTGTGTGAATGAGTTAATCGGAATTAACTCAAATTTGGTACATAACTTGGTACAGAAAATGGCCCCAACACGTTGAGGCCATTCCTGGAGCTAAACCGCTCAAATCCTCCAGGTGGGGGTCACCGATCCCGGCTCGAAGGTCCGGGCCCCGCGCTTCACCGGCTCGATCACGATGCATGTGAATAGCTCCCGCACGATGGCGCGCTGCCGGGAAATATCCAAGGCCGTCCACTCCCCCGCCACATCCGGGGAGCCGATGAGACCGGCCAGGACGGACCCGCGGGACGCGTCGGCGATCTGCGTCTCCAGGTCACTGATTTCGTCTTCCAGAACCCGAGTGATGGCGACTAGTTGGGCGGCCTGAATTTCCTTTTTCGCGTACATGCGGGCGGCGTCCTCGAGCCGTTCCCGCAGCGCCGTGGCCTCCGCGCGCAGCGCCTCTATGTCGACGTCCGGCGCGGATGGCTTCAGGAGCTGTACGGCGTCCGGTCGGGACAGCCTGGCAATGACCAGGCCCTCGACCAGGGCGTCAATCGCGGTGGCTCCCCTGGTGAGGTCGCCGTGGACGCATTTGTAGTTCCGTACGCCGTGTTGGGTCCTTGCCGTGGCAACCTTGGAGCCGTCAGCGCAGCGGCCGCACTCGGCTATGGACGTCAGTAGGAACTTGACCGACCGATCGGTGACGGTTGACCGGCGTGGGTCGGCGAGGAGTGATTGGGTGGCTGCCCAGACGTTCTCGGAAACGACAGGCTCCCAGATGGCCGGTTTGGTCATGCGCGCCCCGTTGTGGGACCGGATGCCTGCGTAGCGCGGGTTCTTGAGCACACCGCGGACCGTGGTGGGCCTCCACAGGTTTCCGGCCGTGGTGAAGGCCTCGGCCGCGTTCCAGTCACGGACAATCGACCGAATGGATGCCCCGGCAAGGATTTGCTCGAAGGCGGCGCGGATCAGGGCGGCCTCCTCCGGTACCAGGTCGATGCCGTTGCGACCGTAACCGAAGGCGCGGCGGGCGGCGTGTGGCCTCCCGTCCTCTGCACGTTGCTGGTTGGCGCGTTTCTGCCGGTCCGACTTCACTTCGATTTCGTTTCGTGCCACCTCGGCGAGGATGCCGGTTGTCATGCGGCCGGACGGGGTGCTCATGTCGAGGTCCGAGCCCCGCACTAGCGCGATGGTCACACCGGCCGCCTGGCAGGATTCGATGAGGCGTACGTTGTCGGTCCTGTTACGGGTAATGCGGTCCAGGTTCCAGGCAACAATGGCCTGGAGGTTCCCCGCCTGGATGTCGGCAAGCATGGTTTCAAACCCGGGGCGGCGGCGCTTCCCTGCGGCCGATATATCGTTGTCCCTGTACTCGGCGACGAGCTCCCAGCCGCGGCGCTCGATGAGCTGCAGGGCGTCCTCCCGCTGGCGCGTCACGGCCCGGCTGTCGCCTTCGCGGTCAAGGCTGATTCGCGTGTAAATGCCGGTTCTCATGTGTGCAGTCTAGACTTAACCGTCAGTTCGAAGATCTCCTCGATGGTGACCACGCGCTCGCGGCTGCCGATCGAGGAGGCCAGGCAGTTGAGCATCGTTGTCTTCCCTGACTGCGTGGCCCCGGAAACCAGCACGTTCAGCCCGGCGCCGACGGCGACATCCAGGTAGTGCGCGGCCTGCCGCGTCATCGATCCGAGCTCCACCAGGTGCTCCAGCCGGCTGGCCCGCGCGATGAACTTGCGGATGTTCACGGCCCAGTGCCTGCGGGTGATGTCGGGGATGACCACGTGGAGGCGTGAGCCATCCGGAAGCTGGCAGTCGACGAAGGGTTGGGAAAGGTCCAGGCGGCGTCCGGACGACTTGAGCATGCGCTCGACCAGTGCCGGGATCTCGGCCTCGGGCAGCCTGATCGAGGTCAATTCGGAGGTGCCGCCCCGGGCGGCAAAAACCTCGTTGGGCCCGTTGATCCAGATCTCCTCGACGTCAGGGTCGTCGAGCAGGGGTTGGAGCGCGCCGAGTCCGGCGACGGCGTCCATGATCCTGCGTCGGGCGATGCCCAGTTCCCCCAGCGCCGGCAAGAACCCGAGCAAGGAACGTTCGTCGTAGTCGCGGACCACCTCGTCAACCAGGCGCCGGACCTCGCCCACCTGCGTGGAGGGGTCAAGCCCGTGCCTGCGAATGAGTTCGCGTACCTCATCCTCAACTATCGCCAGCCCGTCCGCCATCGTGCTTCCCTACCGTGATCCGCTCCCGGGGTGACCGGGAGAGGCGCCGTTCGCCGAAGCATGTGGGGAGGCGGTGCTTGGGGGTGGCCTTGCGGCGCTCCCCATATGGCTCGTGAGCGGCGATATCCAGTTAGTTGCTAGACGCAATACCGCGACCCTACCCGCGCTCCGCGCCCGCTTCAAGGCTCCTGCCAAATCTGTGGATAAATGGCCAGGCGCCAGGCCCGATGCGTCCACAGCCCGGCAACCCCTTGGCGCCGGGCCGCCGCCGGGAACCCTAGATTGGGAGCGGATCCGGTCGACGCCGGAAACGCTGCCGCCGGTGCTGCCAGGCCCGGTTCAGCAAGAGCGGAAAGACGATCACCAGCGGCGAAGGGCGGTGCCCGTGGCAAGGAAACTCTATATCCGGCTCTCCTCCCCGGCGCTTGCCCAGCCCGTGCTGCTGGAGCTGGCCGCCGCCGAGTCGGTCACCGGCCCTTCGCTGGCCGCCGCGCTGGCCCGCCGGTGGCCGGGCATCGGCTGGCATCTGGCCGGGCGGGCGCTAGAAGACGTTGCGCGGCTGCCACGGGAGGGCAGGCTCCTGCTCTGCGACACGCCCGTGGCAGCTGACCCGCGCGGCGCCCCGCGCCCCGGCGGCCACGATCCGGCCGTGCTCGTGGTGATGCGTGGCCCGGATCCCGGCGGGACGCTGCCACTGCGCCGGGGGGTCTACGCGCTGGGCCGCGGCGACGTCGATCTGTCCATCGGGGATCTGGGGCTCTCGCGCCGCCACGCCCTGCTGCGGGTGACCGATACGTCAATCGTGCTCAGCGACGAGGGATCGGCCAACGGGGTGTGGTTCGCCCAGACGCCGATCCTGGAGCGGCGCCTGCTGATTGGGGATTCCTTCAGCGCCGGGGAGAGCAGCTTCGCGGTGCTTCCGGCACGCGGGCTCGCGCCGGTCCCGGCGCGGTGGCCATTGGATCCGGTCCCGATCACGGCAGACGAGCCCGGCAGCAGACTGGCGATGTTGCTTGTCGGCGCGCTGGCGCCGCTGGGCCTGGGTCTGGGGCTGTTCCTGATGACGCGCAGCGTGTTCTTCCTGGCCTTCTCCGCGATTTCACTGCTCACCGGCGGGTTGCCCGCGCTGCTGGTGCTTCGTGCGAAGGCCCGCTTCCGGCGCGCCTGGGCGCGGGCGACGGCGGCCGATGCGAAACGGCGCGAGGATCTGGCCCCGTCCCTCGGAGCGGTGGCGGCCGGGCTCGCCGGCGGCGTTGCCGTGGACGGGGCGGGTTTCCCGGCGCTGGTCCTTGGGCACGGCCGGCTGGCAGCCTGGCTGTGCAGCGGATCCGGCTCCGACCCGCCCGCCCCGCGGCTGGTGCGCAGCGGTACACGCGCTGCCACGGCAGGGCACCTCCGGCGGCGCCGCGGCAGGTCGCCCGCCGGGTTCCAGGCCTCCGGCCCCGACCCGGCACCGGCAGTGCCGGCGGATCCCGGCATCCTGCCGGATTCCCCGGTTCCGGTGCTCCTGCACGCCGGTGCCACCGTGTGGTTCCAGGGACAGGAGTCCGGTTGGGGCCCGTTGCTGCGCGGCGTGCTGGTGCGGTGGCTGCCGCTGCTGGCCACCGGATCGCTGCGCGTGGTGGTGCTGGGACCTGCCGGATTCCTGCCCTCCGAATTCGCGATGCTGCCCGGTGTCCAGGTGCTCCCCGGGCATGCGCCGCTGCCCCCCGCCGGTTGCGCCACGATCGTGCTGCGCACCGAGCCCGCTGCGTCCCGGCAGCCCCACCCGGATCAGCTGGGTTCCACGGAGGCCGATTCGACCGTGTGGTTCCAATGCGGCGGCCCCGCCCCCGCCGGTGCCGAGGTGCACGTCGACTGCCAATCCCGTCGGCTGGTCCTGCAGCCTTCGGGCCTGGAACAAAATCCATGGCTCCGGCCCGCGCCACCGGCGAGCGACAATCCCCGGCGCAGGGCCCCGGGATCCGCGGGCCCGGCCTTACGCCGTGGCCCTGGATCGGCGGAACACCCGCTGCCGGGACCACTCCCCGGACTGGGACCGGACCCGGCCAGCACCGACCGGGAGCATTCCCTGCCGGTGTCGTTGGAAGGGATCGGATTCGACACCTTGGCGCGCGCCATCCGGCGCATGTTGCCGATGGATGCCGCGCTGATTTCCGGCCCGGAACCAGGCTCCGCGCCAGCTCCGCCCACCGGGCCCCGCACCGGCGCCGTCATCGGGGACACCGCCGAGGGACCGCTGCACCTGGACCTCGACGCTGACGGGCCGCACCTCATGGTCGCCGGAACCACCGGTTCGGGAAAATCCGAGTTGCTGCGCTCCTTGGTGCTCGGCCTGGCCGCGGGTTCCGGACCGGACGCCCTGGCCTTCATGCTCGTCGATTTCAAGGGCGGGGCCACGCTGGCGCCGCTGTGCGGGCTGCCCCACGTCCAGAATTTCGTTTCCGACCTCGATGCCGCCGCGGGCGAACGGATCCTGGACCTGCTGGGGCACGAGCTGCACCGGCGTGAGTCCTTCCTGGCGCGCCATGCGGCCACCGACCACCGGGACTACCTGCGCTCACGCACCGCCTCCGATCCGCCGTTGCCCAAGCTCGTCGTGCTGATCGACGAATTCCGCGTCTTTGCCACCGCGCTTCCCGAGGCGCTGGAGCGGGTGGTCCACATCGCCACGGTCGGCCGTTCGCTGGGGATCCATCTGGTCCTCAGCACACAGCGGCCGGCCGGGACCATCAGCGCGCCGTTGCGCGCCAACATCGGGTCCGTCATCGCACTGCGCACCATTGGCGAATCCGAGTCCAACGACCTGATCGGCTCGGCCGCTGCGGCCCGGCTGGACGCAGCGACCCCCGGCATGGCGTATTTCCGGCGCGGCGGAGGTCCCCCGGTGAAGTTCCGGGCCCGCGTCAACGCCCGCCCCAGTGTCCCGGCCCGGCTGCGGGGATTCGGCGTGAGCCTGGGCGACGTGATGTTTGACGAGGACTTGCCGGCCGCGGAACCCGCCGCTGCCACTGCCTCGGTGGTTGGCGAGGTTCCGGGGCAGAGCGGGACCGATGCGGAGTTGACCGCGCTGGTTGAATGCATCAGCGAGCGGCACCGCGACGTCGAGCCCGCCCCGAACCCGTTTTCGGCCGCGCTCCCCCAACGCCTGCCCGCGATCCCCCGTTCTGTCCTCAAACAGGTGCTGGGGCACCAGGGTGTGGTCGGGATGCTGGATCGCCCGCATCTGTCGCAGGCCGGACCCCTGTTCTTCGACCCGCAGGCCACGGCCCGGCTGATGGTGTGCGGGCTCCCGGGGTCAGGCATCGAGCAGGTGCCCGAACTGCTGGTCCACGCCGTGAACCGCGGTGCCTTGAGGATGCCCGCCGTGCTGCTGGACGGCAACGGCACCTTGGGCGAGCTGCGCGACCATCCGGCGGTGGCCGGCTACTTCGGGCCCGGCGACCCCTGGCGCATCACCGAGCTACTGCTGCAACTCGGGGACCCCGGGTGCGTCCAGCCGCTGCTCCTGGTGGTGTGCGGACTCGGAGGCTGGGCCCAGGCACTCGAGGGGAATGCGTTCATGGGGCTTGAGGCGCTGCTGGCCGGCTTTGCGCGCACCGCGCCGGGACTGGGACGCGCCCTGGCGGTGTGCGGGGACCGGGACCTGACAGGTTCGCGCGCGGCATCGCTGTGCGAAACCCGCTGGTATTTTCCGCGCGGTGCCGGCCCAGAGGTGCTCATGGGGTGGCCGCAGCTGCACAAGGTCGCCTCCCACGTGGGCCGGGGCGTGCTCCTGGCACCCGATGGGCCGCCCCGCGGCACCGAATTCCAGCTGCTGGACGGGGCCGCGTCCATGCCGCTCCCCCCGGGCCCGGTGCCCGAGACCTGGCTGCGTTCGCTGCCGCTGCCCGAGGTCCTGTCGTCGGCGGACCTGGCAACCGGCGCCTCGGCCCATGCGGAGGGGCGACGTGGTGCCACAGGGACGCCGCCGGCGTTGGCGGTCGGGGTCTGCGGCCCGGACAACCGGCCCTTCATCTGGTCCCCCGGGCCGTGCGGATTGGTCATTGGGCACGAAGGTGCGGGCAAGAGGACGCTGCTGGAACACCTCGCCGCGCTTGACGGATCGGGGGCCGGGCACACCGTGCATCTGGGCTTGGAGGACGAGTTGCCGACGCACGCCGAGCAGTTCCTTGGGCTGCACCCGCTGGCGGCAAGGGTGCTGGTGGATCGTGCGGACCTGCGTGCGTCGCAGGCCTCGCGGGCCGCCGAAGTGCTGCTGGGCGCCCACCTCCAGGTGATCCTCAGCGCCGAACCGTCCGCTCGCCTGCTCTTTGAACTGGGGCTCTCCGCGGTGGTGCGGGACCAGCGCTCGTTCCTGGTGCTTGACCCGCAATTCGGGGCGGATGCCGATCCCAGCGGGTTCAGGCTTCCTGCCGCCACCACGAGTGTGCGGGGACGGGCGATGGCCATTGATCGCGGAACCATCCGCCAGATCCAGTGCGTGAACCGGACGCCGTGATCCACCCGCGCGGGGCGGAGCCGGTGCCGGATCGCGCCGCTGGGTCAGCTCCCGGGTCGGGCGTCCGGCGCCGGGCGATCACCCAGGAACGCGGTGGTGCGCGGGTCGAAGAGCAGCACAAGGATCAGCGCCGCGGGAACCAGCCACAGCCAGGCCATCAGCACGTCGACCGGCATGGCGATCTGCAAGGCCAGGATGATCTGGAAGACCTGCCAGACCAGGACGGCCGCGCGGGTCCAGGCCCGTGCCCTGAAGAAGTGGTGCGCCACCCACAGCTGCCAGGCACCGGCGGCGGTGATCAACACGAGCATGAAGATGCGGGCGCCCATGCCCAACTCGCCGGGCTGACCCAGGGCCATGGCGTAGGTCAGTGCGTAGAAGAAGAGGACAGCGAGGCCCTCAAGGACCAACAGCCCCGAAATGAGCAGCACCGAGATCGGGCGGCGTTGGATCGCGGGGCGGCTGGGCTTTGACGCTGGCTGGTTCATCACGCATCAAATCTAGTACGGGCACCATCCCCGAGACGAAAGCCGGAGCATGGCCCGGTGTGACAAATGACCGCCCAAAGAGCTAAAAAATACCCTTGTCACGGCCAGGAAAACCTGTTCGCCAGACCCTCAAGACGGGTGCTTGTGACCAAGCACTCAAGGATGTGGAGGTATTCGCAACACAGGACTCTTGTTTACGTGAACGTAACATGAAAACCTTGTTAGGCAGTCGTTCGGGTATGGCAATTCTCCCGCCGCACTGCTTTTGCCCCGGCTTTTTACGCTGGGCGATCCCCCTCACTTTTCCTACACCCAAGGAGCATCAACAAGCATGGATTGGCGTAGCCGCGCGGCCTGTCTGGACAAGGACCCGGAACTTTTCTTCCCGGTAGGAAACACCGGACCGGCCCTGCTCCAGATTGAAGAAGCCAAGAGTGTCTGCCGGCGGTGTCCTGTAGTGGACACCTGCTTGGCCTGGGCCATCGAATCCGGCCAGGATGCAGGCGTTTGGGGCGGCATGAGCGAAGACGAGCGTCGGGCGCTCAAGCGCCGGGCAGCACGGGCCCGTCGCGCCTCCTAGGTAGATCGGTGCTTTACAGCACCTCGAGGTGAGGGGTCGGTTCCACGGGAACCGGCCCCTCACCTGCATTTCGGCTCCAAGCCGGGCAACACGGGCAACGCAAGAACCTCGCGGTCCCCGTGTTGCGGACTCCACCCATCCCCTACCCACTGGTTACGATCGATAAGTGACAGAGCCACACACCGACCCCCGCATAGGCACGACGCTTGATGAACGCTATCGGCTCGATGCCCGCATCGCCGACGGCGGCATGTCCACCGTGTACCGCGCCATGGACGTCAGGCTGCACCGCACCGTCGCCGTGAAGATCCTGCACGCGCACCTGGCCTCCGACGCCGTTGTCCTGGAGCGATTCGCCTCCGAGGCGATCATTGCCGCCGGCCTCACCCACGACAACATCGTGGGGATCCGCGACCACCACGTCTCGGGCACCACCGCCTATCTGGTGATGGAATACGTGCGCGGGCTGAACCTGCGAGAGTCCCTCGCAGACCGCGGCCGCTACACCCCGCGCCAGGCGCTGGTGGTGCTGCAGGCCATTTGCACCGGGCTGTCGGTGGCGCACGAGGAAGGCATCGTGCACCGCGACATGAAGCCAGCCAACGTGTTGATTTCCGACGAGGGACGCATCAAGGTCGCCGACTTCGGGCTGGCCCGTGCCGCTTCGGCACACACCAATGCCACCAACTTCTTCGGCACCGCCGCGTACATCTCCCCCGAGCTGGCCAAGGGCGAACCGTCCGATGAGCGCAGCGACATCTACGCCGTGGGGATCATCGCCTACGAACTGCTCACCGGGCGCCAGCCCTTCACCGCCGAAAGCGCCTACGGGCTGGCCTTCAAGCACATCAACGACGATGTCCCGCCGCCGTCCGCGCTGGTGCCCGGGCTGTCGACGGAGCTCGACGAGCTGGTGGCCTATTGCACCAACAAGGACCCGGAGGACCGGCCGCAGAACGCGTCGTTCCTGCTCAGCGACCTGAAACAGATCCACGATTCGCTCTCCAAGGACCAGCTTGACCTGGGCTCCGAAACCCTTGGCGGGCTCAAGGACCTGATTCCGCCGGCGACAACCGCCCACACCACCGTGCACGACCGCCTGGCCCTGGCACAGGAATACCGGGATTCCGCGGCGGCCGGACGCGCGTCCGCCGACGAGGGTCTTCCCTCTCCAGAGGACCCCACGCGGGCCCTGGGCCTGGATTCGCAGGACACCACCGTGCTGGCTGGCGGGTCGGACCACACACAGGTGCTGTCGGGTTCATTCGATGGCGCCCTGCCGTCCGACCAGAGCCACACCCAGGCGCTGCAGGTACAGCCTCAGCGACCGGTCTCCGCCAGGCAGGCCAAGAAGAATACCAAGGCGGCCGAGCTCGCCTGGCGCAAGGATGCACAGATCCCGACCCGCCAGCTGGCCCCCAGGTCCCCTGCCCGGCGCAAGTGGCTCATCGGGATCCTGCTGGCCCTGCTGGCAGCCTTCGTTGCGGCAGTCAGCCTGTTCTTCGGCATGGGCCCCGGGGCCCCGTTCCAGATCCCGACGCTGACCGGAGTCTCCGGCACCTCGGCCGTGCAGCAGCTTGCGGCGACCGGCGTGCAGGCAGGCACCCGCGAGGTCTTCGACGAAAAACTTGAGCGCGGCCTCGTGGTTGGAAGTGAACCCGCCGCAGGGGAAACGATCCGCCGATTTCAAGGTCTCCAGCTCTTGGTCTCCAAGGGTCCCGAACTCTTTTCCGTCCCGAACCTGACCGGCCGCACGCAGGCCGCGGCCGAAAAGGACCTGAAGGCCGCGAACCTTGCCCCGGGCAAGGTCACGAAGAAATACTCCGAGGAAATCGACGAGGGCGTGGTGCTCGGCCATGACCCGGAAACCGGGAAAAAACTGCGTCGCGGCAGCAAGATCGCACTTGTCATCTCCCTCGGGCCTGCCCCCGTGGATGTCCCTTCGCTTGTGGGGTTGACCCCGAAGCAGGCGGAGGACGATTTGAAGCAGGCAGGGCTGAAGGGCAAGTCCTCCGGCAAGGAATACAGCAACACGGTGCCCTCGGGGCAGGTCATGTCCCAGAGGCCGGCCGGCGGGCAGGTTGAGCGCGGCACGACGGTGGAGTACGCCGTTTCGCGCGGGCCGCGGATGGTCAAGGTGCCCAACATGCAGGGCAAACAGGTCGGCGAAGCGCGCAGCATCCTAGAAGGCTTGGGATTCCAGGTGGAGGTTCGCGAGGAATTCGGCGGTTTCTTCGGGACCGTGAGGTTCCAGACCCCTGACGGCGGCAGCGCCCCGGAAGGTTCGACCATCAAGCTCGTGGTGGTCTAAGACCCGAATCCTTCACCGTCGCAAGCTCCGCCCTTCCGGAGTTCTCCGCGATCCACCGAAGAAACACCGATGGCCGGGTTCCGCTCCCCCAAGGGGGAAGGAACCCGGCCATCGTCATTCTGGCGGGACGTGGCTAGCCGCGGACTCCGCGCTTGGCCAGGGCACCGGAGACCAGGAAGGCCATTTCCAGGGACTGCTTGTGGTTCAGGCGCGGGTCGCAGACCGACTCGTAGAGGTCGTCGAACTGTTCCTGGCGGATCGGGTCGGCTCCTCCCAGGCACTCGGCCACGTCGTCGCCGGTCATTTCCACGTGCAGGCCACCCGGGTAGGTGCCCAGCGAATCGTGGACCTCGAAGAAGCCACGGACCTCGTCCATGACGTCGTCGAAGCGGCGGGTCTTGTAACCGTTTTCGGAAGTGACGGTGTTGCCGTGCATCGGGTCGGTGACCCAGAGGACCTGGGCGCCGGAGGCGGTGACCTTCTCGACCAGGTTCGGCAGCTTCTCGCGGATGTTCTTCGCACCCATGCGGGTGATGAAGGTCAGGCGGCCCGGCTCGCGGTTCGGGTCAAGCTTCTCGATGAGCGCCAAGGCGTCCTCGGGCGTGGTGCTCGGGCCGAGCTTGACGCCGATCGGGTTGCGGACGCGGGAGAGGAAGTCGACGTGCGCGCCGTCGAGCTGGCGGGTGCGCTCACCGATCCACAGGAAGTGGCCGGAGGTGTCGTAGGGCAGCTCGGTGCGCGAGTCGGTGCGGGTCAGCGCACGCTCGTAGTCAAGCAGCAGGGCCTCGTGGGAGGCGAAGAACTCGGTGCGCTTGAGCGCCTCGAAGTCCGCTCCGCAGGCCGCCATGAAGCGGACGGCGCGGTCGATCTCGCCGGCAAGCTGCTCGTAGGCGGTGTGCGCCGGGTTGGCCATGAAGCCGGCGTTCCAGGAATGCACGGATCGCAGGTCGGCGAAGCCGCCCTGCGTGAAGGCGCGGATCAGGTTCAGCGTGGCGGAGGAGGTGTTGTAGGCCTCCACCATGCGGCGCGGGTCGTGGGCGCGGGATTCGGGGGTGAACTCGTAGCCGTTGACGATGTCGCCGCGGAATGCCGGCAGGGTCACCCCGTCGCGGGTCTCGTCGTTGGAGGAACGCGGCTTGGCAAACTGCCCGGCCATGCGCCCCATCTTGATGACCGGCATCGAGGCGCCATAGGTCAGCACGACTGCCATCTGCAGGATGGTCTTCACGCGTGCGGAGATCTTGTCGGCGGTCGCCCCGTCGAAGGTCTCGGCGCAGTCGCCGCCCTGCAGCAGGAAGGCCCGACCCTGTGCGGCCTCGGACAGGCGCTCACGCAACACGTCGACCTCACCGGCAAAGACCAGCGGCGGGCGGGAGCCGAGCTCGGACACGGCCTGGGCATAGTGCTGGTGCTCGCTCCACGTCGGCTGCTGGGCAATCGGCAGGGTGCGCCAGATGTCCAGTGCGGGGTCGGCAGCGGGACCGGCCGGGGAACGTCCGGGCATTGAGGAAGTCGAAGATAGCTGAGTCACCATATAAGGGTAAACCGCTTCGGGGCTTGCCGGGCATTTACGGCGTAACCCGCGGACGCATCGGGTTCACAGTGCCGCAGGTCCGCGGCGGATCCGGCTACTTCTTCTTGCCTGCCTCGCGGCGTTCGGCATCCAGCTGCGCCTTGACGGTGGCGGCATAGGTGTCGGCGTATTCCTGCCCGGAGAGGCGCATGATCGCGTACATGATCTCGTCGACCACCGAGCGCTGCACGAAGCGGTCCTCGCTCATCCCGGCGTAGCGGGAGAAGTCCAGGGGCTCGCCGATGATCATGCCCACGCGGCGGATGTTCGGGACTCGCTTGCCGATGGGCTGGACCTTGTCGGTGCCGATCATGGCGATCGGGATGACCGGGACCCCTGCCTCCAGGGCCAGCTTCGCGACCCCGAGCTTGCCGCGGTACAGGCGCCCGTCCGGGCTGCGCGTGCCCTCGGGGTAGATGCCCAGCAGGCTTCCGTCGAGCAGTGCCTGGGCGCCGGCGCCCAGGGAGTTCGCGCTGGCGGCCCCGCCGGAGCGGTCCATCGGCAACTGGTTGATCATCCGGAAGAACCAGGCGGTGATCCGGCCCTTGGGGCCCTTGCCGGTGAAGTAGTCCATCTTCGCCAGGAAGATCACCGGGCGGCTCACGGCCACGGGAAGGAAGATCGAGTCGGACACCGAAAGGTGGTTGCTGGCCAGGATCGCGCCGCCCGATTCCGGAATGTTTTCCAGCCCCTTGACCCACGGGCGGAAGAGCACGTTTACGAGCGGCCCGACGATGAACCTCTTCATAAATTGGTAGAACATGATTGAAGTGCCTTCCGGGCCGAGGGTGCTGCGGGTTTCCACCGAGGCCAGCGCGTGCGGTGCCCGGCATGTGCCCGGAGACCTGGTGTTGATCACTTGGTTCTCAGTTAGGCTCTAACTGTAGGCAAAACTACGCCATCGGTCACACTCGGCACGACGCGGTGCCGGTGGGATCCGGTGCCCCGTTCCCCTTACGACCCACGCAGGAGCACGCACCCCATGCCAGAGACACCAGCAGCCGCCGGCCCCAACGCACCGTTCCACCACGCCGGGACAAACGGCGCGGCGGTCTTGGTGCTCCACGGCTTCACTGCCGGCCCGGCGGGGCTGCTGCCCTGGGCCCGGGCCTTTGCCGATGCCGGATACACCGTCAGCCTGCCACTTCTGCCCGGGCACGGCACCCGCTGGCAGGACCTGGCCGCCACCAAGTACACCTCGTTCATCGACGCCGTGCAGCAGGAATATGCGGCGCTGGCCGCCACGCACGGACGCGTGTTCGTCGCCGGGCTGTCGATGGGCGGCGCCCTGGCCCTGCATCTGGCCTCGACCCATGCGGTGGCGGGGCTCGCGCTGGTCAACCCGGGACTGACCCTGGCCTCCCCGCTGGCGCCGTTCACCGGGGTGCTGCGCCATCTGGCCCCGACCGTCGCGGCGATCGCCAACGACATCGCCAAGCCCGGGGGCGACGAGCACGCCTATGACCGCACCCCGGTGGCCGGCGTGCACGAGCTGCGCAAGCTCTTCAAGGACACCATCAGGCGGTTGCCGCAGGTCACCGCCCCGGTTCTGGTGTTCCGCTCGGACACCGACCACGTGGTGCCCGAGTCCAGCCTCGAGGTGCTGCGCGCGGGGCTCGATGACGGTGTCCACCTTGAGGTGAACCGGTTGACGCGCAGCCACCACGTTGCCACGCTTGACTATGAGGCGGAAGCGATCTTCTCCCGTTCCATCGAGTTCTTCCAGGAAGTTGGCGGCAGCAGGCCATGACCAACCCCATGCACGAGCCGGCCGAATCGGGCGACTCCGACAATTCCGTGTGGGAGGACCTGGTCCGCCGGCTGGAGGCGACACCGGGCGAGGCCGCGGGCCGCAAGCCCGAGGACTCCCCCACACCCGGGACACCCGGCGACGACGCAGGCCACAGGCCCGACGCCAAGGCCCCGCGGGGCGTGGACCCCGAGCTCTTCCGGATGCACCCGGCGCTCACCGGCCCCCGTGACCACGAGTTGGCCGCGGACGAGGACGAGGGCGCTTTCATCCCGGAGGTTCCCCCGGCCCTGGGATCGGGCGACCCCCTGCTGACCCTGGCGTGGTCGTGCGCCGCCGGCGCCCCGATCGCACTGTTGCTGCTGGCCATCTTCTGGCGGCGGGCGCCGATGCCGCTGTGGATCGGACTGGTCGCGGTGGCGGTCGCCGCCGCGGTGTTCCTCTTCGCCCGGTTGCCGCGCCAGCGGCGCGATGGCGACGACGGGGCGCGCGTGTAGCGGCGCCCGCGGCTTGTTGCGAAGCCGGGCAAATGCCCGTAAGTTACTAACGAGTAAACAATGTGTGACCCGAGACACTACTATGGGTGACATGGGGGAAGAGGGGTTGGCGGGCACGCACAACACCGCCCCGGAACCGAAGGAGCTCCAAATGCAGGAATTAACAGTCCCTCCGCTGGTGGAGAACCCGCCGCAGACCAACATCACCGACCTGCTCCTGCGCCATGCCCGGTCAGCAGCCGACCCCGCGCTGCTGGCCAAGCCAGGCCCGAACGGGACCTGGATCGACATGCCGGCATCGGAGTTCGCCGCGGACGCTTCCGCCCTGGCCAAGGGGTTCATTGCCTCCGGCATTGCGCCCGGGGCACGCATCGGCCTGATGGCCCGCACCCGCTACGAGTGGACGCTGGTCGATTTCGCCATCTGGTTCTCCGGCTGCGTCACGGTTCCGGTCTACGAGACCTCCTCCCCCGGCCAGGTCGCCTGGATCCTGGGCGACTCGCATGCAGTTGCCGCCGTCGTCGAGGCCCCGCGCCATGAAGCCGTCGTGCGCCAGGCCGCCCACCAGGAAGGCCTGGACGCGCTGGAGCACGTGTGGCAGATCGACGGAGACGGGCTCGATGCCCTGCGCGAGGCCGGCAAGGACGTTGATGACGCGGTCCTGGAGGAGCGCCGCTCCGCCGCCAACCTGGACTCGCTGGCCACCATCATCTACACCTCCGGGACCACCGGGCGGCCCAAGGGCTGCGAACTGACACACTCGAACTTCGTCCAGCTCAGCGACAACGCCGCGGCAGCGCTGCCCGAAGTCGTCTTCCCGGGCGCCGCAACCATCATGTTCCTGCCGCTGGCCCACGTCTTCGCCAGGTACATCTCGGTGCTCGCCGTTGCCGCGGGCGTGAAGGTGGCCCACACCGCCGACGTGAAAAACCTGTTGCCTGACCTGCAGTCCTTCCAGCCGAACTTCATCCTCGCGGTGCCGCGCGTCTTCGAGAAGGTCTACAACTCCTCGATGCTCAAGGCCGAGGACGCCGGCAAGGGCAAGATCTTCCATGCCGGCGCCGACACCGCCATCGCGTTCTCGCGCGCCGAGCAGGACGGCAAGGTCCCGCTGGCCCTGAAGCTCAAGCACAAGCTCTTCGACGTGCTGCTGTACGGCAAGATCCGTGCAGCCATGGGAGGGAAGGTCGTGCACGCGGTCTCCGGCGGCGCCCCGCTGGGCGAGCGTCTGGGACACTTCTTCCACGGCATCGGGCTCACGGTGTTGGAGGGCTACGGACTGACCGAGACCACCGCCCCGATCACGGTGAACACCCCCACGCACCTGAAGATCGGCACCGTGGGCCGGCCGCTGCCGGGCAACAGCGTGAAGATCGCGGCCGACGGCGAGATCCTGGCCAAGGGCTTCTGCGTGATGCGCGGCTACTACAACCGCCCGGACCTGGAGGCGGAGACCTTCACCGACGGCTGGTTCCGTACCGGGGACATCGGAGAGCTGGAGGCCGACGGCTTCCTGCGCATCACCGGACGCAAGAAGGAAATCATCGTCACCGCCAGCGGCAAGAACGTGGTCCCGGCCATGCTGGAGGACCAGATCCGCGCCGACTCGCTGGTTTCCCAGTGCGTCGTCGTCGGGGATGCCCGCCCGTTCATCGCGGCACTCATCACGCTGGACGCGGATGCTCTTCCGGGCTGGCTGGCCCGCCACCAGCTGCCCGCCGACACCACCGTCGCGCATGCCGCCCAGCTGCCGCAGGTCCACGACGCCATCGCCGCGATGGTGGAAAAGGCCAACACCGCTGTCTCGCGGGCTGAGGCCATCAAGGAATTCCGTATCGTGCCCACGGATTTCACCGAGGACTCCGGACACCTGACCCCGTCGCTTAAGATCAAGCGCTCCCAGGTGCTCAAGGACTACGAGGCAGTGCTCGAGGACATCTACTCGGGGTCCAAGCCCCGCGCCTAGCGCCGAATCCGCACCACGAGACGCGCGGGACGGGCACCGATTTGGTGCCCGTCCCACGCGTTTCCTGCTTAATCCGGCACCCGGTGCCGGAGCGAAGGTCCTGCGCTACAGCGGGTCGCCAGCGCCGACCGGCATGCCGAGGCCCAGCAGCGCGTTTTCCACGACCTCGCTCAGCGCCGGGTGGATCCAATAGGGCCCGCGGGCCATCGAGTTCACGTCCAGTCCCGAGTACATGGCCTGGATCAGCGGCTGGATGAGCAGCGAGGCTTCGTGTCCCATGATGTGGGCGCCCAGCAACAGGCCGGTGTCCTTGTGGGCCAGCAGCTTCACGATGCCCTCTTGATCCTCCATGGCCCAGCCGTAGGCGGTGGACCCGTAGGGCTGGACGACGGAAAGCACGGCATCACCGTGTTCGGCGCGGGCTTCTTCCTCGGTGGCACCGACGTAGGCGATCTGCGGGTTGCTGAACACCGCCGCCGGGACGGCACGGCGGTCCATGGGCCTCATGTCGTCGGGGTTTTCCAGGTTGTGGACCACCACGCGTGCCTCGCGGTTGGCCACGTGCTTGAGCTGCTCGGTGTTTGCCGCATCGCCCAGGCCGAAGATGCCCTCCACCGGCCGGCCCGCGGCCAGGATGCGCTGGTAGTCATCGAGAACCAGTGAGCCGTCCTCGCGCGTGTCGAACCCGAGCTCGGCGACTCCGAGCCCGTCGGTGTTCGGCGTCCGTCCGGTGGCCACCAGCACCACGTCGGCCTCCAGCTGCAAGGGCCGCCCGTCGCGCTCCAAGCTGACCGTCAGGACGTCCCCCTCCTTCTCGATGCCCTGCAGCGCCGCGTCGAGCTCGACGCCCCAGCGCTTGGAGGCGGCCTGCGTGAAGGCCGCGGAAATGTCGGCATCCTGCCGGCGCATCAGGGCGCCGGAGCGGTTCACCTGGATGACCTCGCTGCCCAGCGCCCAGAAGACCGCAGCGAACTCGCTGGCGATGTAGCCGCCGCCCAGGATCACCAGGCGCTTGGGCAACTGGTCCAGGCGCATGATGGTGTCGGAGGTGTGCACGCCGGGCAGGTCGATGCCCGGCACCTGCGGCAACACGGCGCGCGAGCCGGTGGCGATGACGAACTTGTCCGCGGTGATGCTCTGGCCGCTTTCGGTGAGCAGCTCGTTGCGCGAGGCGAACCGGACGTGCTCGGTGTAGAGTGTGACGTTTTCCAGCTCGTGGGCGCGGTAGTTCTTGCCGGCCTCGGAAATGGCGTCGATGCGCCCGAAGATCCGGTCCCGCATGGACGCCCAGTCGGCCCCGTCGAACGTCATCGACACGCCAAGGGCCTTGGCCTCGGCGACGGATGCGGCCAGCTGCGCCGGGTAGACGAACATCTTGGTGGGGATGCAGCCGACGTTCAGGCAGGTTCCGCCGAAGATGCCGGCATCGATGATCGCCACCTTCCGCCCGTCCCAATGCTCGGTGATCAGCGAGTTGCCGGATCCGGATCCGATGATTGCCAGGTCGTAATGTGCCATGGGGTGCTTAGCTCTCCTGAAGGATGGTGGATAGTTCGTCGACAAGTTGGTCAATGGCCGCCCGTGCTGCCCGCCGCGGGGCCCGCGCACCTGTCGCGGGGATGCTCAGGGCCGCGTCAAAGGGAAGCAAGGTCACCGGCCGGTCGAGGTCCGCCGGGAGCTGCAGCTCCCCGCCGTCCGCGGTGCCGAGGTTAACAACAATGAGAGTGCGTGCCTGCATTCCCTGTCTGTTGTTGGCCTCCAGCCAGCGCAGCTTGTCGCCCATCGCCGCGGTGATGGCAGGGTCCGCCGGGGAGACGAGCACCAGGGCGTCGGTGTCGCCAAGCATCCCGGAGAACGCGGCGCGGGCGAGGCCGGGACCTGCGGTCCGGATTCTCCACCCCTTGCCCTCGGTCCGGCGCTCCAGTGCGGCACCCAGGGTCTTGGCGCCCGCATGCTCCTCGAGGGAGACCAGCGTGATGACCTTGTGGTCCCGTGGTGTAGGCACGGTGCCCACTGTCGGCGCCGCGGCGTCCGACGTTGCGGAGGCGGAATCCTCCGGCGTGCCGTCTTCCGGTGTCGTGTCCGTGTCGGCATCGGCGTCGGCATCGGCGTCGGGAAGTGCTTCGGAATCGGGGTGGCCTGCGGCCGCCTCGGCCGGGGCGTCGTTTTCCGGCGCGGGGAGCTCCGCTGCTTCGTCTGCCGTGGCTTCGAACACCGCTGCTTCGTCTGCCGTGGCTTCGAACACAGCTGCTTCGTCTGCCTGGGCGTCGGGCGCCGGGGCGTCTTTCCCGGGCTCATCGCCAGTGGCGGCAGCGGGCCGGGCGTCTGCGGGTGTCGGCTCCTCGGCCGGTGCCGGCACCGGTTTTTCGGTGGTTTCCCGGGGTGCCGGGTTGGGTGCGGCGGTCGGTGCCGCGTAGCCGGCGGGTCCGGGCTCCGGCGTCGCCGGCCGTGCCAGCCGCGCAAATAGTCGTGCAATAAAGCCTGCCCGATTGATGGCCATGGGACCTCACTCCTTCCAACGGCGATCCGGTCTCGGTCCGCCGCCTGCTCTTTGCCGCTGGTGCATCCACTGGCCATTGGCACCCTAACACGCAAGCGAGGATGGACCCGTCCCAGGCCCCGGCATCGGGGCGGGCGGGTCCATCCTCGCGCGCACTTCATGGTTGCCTGCTGTGCCGGCCCGCGACTGCGGACCGGCACCGGGCGGCTATGCGGGGTCGATGACCACCAACAGGTCCCCGCCCTGCACCTGGGCGGTGCCACCGATCGCCAGGCGGGCCACGGTGCCGGCCACCGTGGAGGTGATCCCGGCTTCCATCTTCATGGCCTCGATGGTCGCAACGGTGCCGCCAATCTCCACGCGGTCGCCCACTGCCACCTGGGCCGTGACGGCGCCGGCGAACGGGGCGGCAATGTGCCCGGGGTTCGCCGAGTCTGCCTTTTCCGCGGCAACCACCGTGGACTCCACCGACTCGTCGCGCACCATCAGCTGGCGGGACTGGCCGTTGAGCGTGACAGTCACGGTGCGCAGGCCCTTCTCATCGGGCTCGGAGATCGACTGCAGGATCACCAGCAGGCGCACGCCCTTGCCCAGGGACACCACGTGCTCGCGGCCCTTGACCAGGCCGTAGAGGTAGTCGCGGGTGTGCAGGACCGACAGGTCGCCGTAGTTCTCCACGCTCGCCGCGAAGTCGCGGGTCGGGCCGGCAAAGAGCAGGCGGTTCAACGTGGCGCGGCGGGTGGCCGAGTCGGCGTTCAGCGCCGCGGAGTCCTCGGCCGCAAGCTCCTCGACGTGCGGGCGCACGACGCGGCCCTCGAGGGCCTTGGAGCGGAACGGCTCGGGCCAGCCTCCCGGGGGATCGCCCAGTTCCCCGGAGAGGAACTGGATGACCGAATCCGGGATGTCGAAGGACTTCGGGTCCTTCTCGAACTCGGCCGGGTCAACGCCCATGCCCACCAGCTGCAGGGCGAGGTCGCCCACCACCTTGGAGGACGGGGTGACCTTGACCAGGCGGCCCAGGATGGCGTTGGCCGCGGTGTACATGTCCTCGATGGCCTCGAAGCGCTCGCCCAGGCCCAGCGCGATGGCCTGCTGGCGCAGGTTCGAGAGCTGGCCTCCGGGGATCTCGTGGCGGTAGACGCGTCCGGTCGGGGCGGCAAGCCCGGATTCGAACGGGGCGTACATGGTGCGCACCGATTCCCAGTAGGGCTCCAGCGACGCGGCGGCCTCCAGGGAGATCCCGGTGTCGCGCTCGGTGTTCTCCAGTGCAGCGATCAGCGCGGATGCCGATGGCTGGGAGGTGGTCCCGGACATCGAAGCCGCAGCGACGTCCACCGCATCGACACCTGCATTGATGGCTGCCATCAGCGTGGCCGACTGGCCGCCTGCGGTGTCGTGGGTGTGCAGGTGCACCGGCAGGTCGAAGCGTTCGCGCAGCGCGGTGACCAGCTTCGTGGCCGCCGCCGGACGCAGGAGCCCTGCCATGTCCTTGATCGCCAGGATGTGTGCGCCGGCGTCGACAATCTGCTGCGCCAGGTTCAGGTAGTAATCCAGCGTGTAGAGATCTTCCTTGGGGTCCAGCAGGTTGCCGGTGTAGCACAGGGCCACCTCGGCGACCGCGGTGCCGGTCTCCCGCACCGCCTTGATGGCCGGGGCCATCTGCGAGACGTCGTTCAGCGCATCGAAGATGCGGAAGATGTCGATGCCGGTGGCCGCCGCTTCCTTCACGAACGCGTCGGTGACCTCGGTCGGGTACGGGGTGTACCCCACGGTGTTGCGTCCACGCAGCAGCATCTGCAGCGGGATGTTCGGCAGCTCGGCACGCAGCAGCGCCAGGCGCTCCCACGGGTCCTCGCCCAGGAAACGAAGCGACACATCGTATGTCGCGCCTCCCCAGACCTCCATGGAGAACAGCTGCGGCATCACGTGGGCGTATGCCGGGGCCGCGGCCAAAAGGTCGCGGGTACGCACGCGGGTGGCCAGCAGCGACTGGTGCGCGTCACGGAAGGTGGTGTCGGTGACTGCCACCGCCGTGGAGTCGCGCAGCGCCTTGGCGAAGCCCTCCGGGCCAAGTTCCAGCAGGCGCTGGCGCCACCCGGCAGGCGGGGCCTGGTCCGAGGGGCCGTCAAACGGGCTGCGCTCCGGCTCGGAGGCCTTGTCCCCCGGGAATGCCGGAAGCTTCTTGCGCGGGTCGATGCCTTCGATCCGTGCGCCGTTGGGCTGGTTGACCGTGACATCGGCCAGGAACGACAGCGCCTTGGTGCCGCGGTCCTGGGACTTCTTCCCGGCCAGCAGCTCCGGGTGCTTGTCGATGAAGTCGGTTGCGGCCTCGCCGGCCAGGAAGGTCGGGTCGTCAAGCACGTTCATCAGGAACGGGATGTTGGTGGTCACGCCGCGGACCCGGAACTCGGCCAGCGCACGGCGGGCGCGGGCCACAGCCGTGGGGAAGTCGCGGCCGCGGCAGGTGAGCTTGACCAGCATCGAGTCGAAGTGCGGGGAAACCTCGGCGCCGGTGTAGATGGTGCCGCCGTCCAGGCGCACGCCGGAGCCGCCGGCCGAGCGGTACACGGAGATCGTTCCGACGTCCGGGCGGAAGCCGTTGGCGGGGTCCTCGGTGGTGATGCGCGACTGCAGGGCGACGCCGCGGATCTGCAGCTCGTCCTGGCGGATGCCCAGGTCTTCCAGGGTCTCGCCGGCGGCAATGCGCATCTGCGCCTGCACCAGGTCGACGTCGGTGATTTCCTCGGTGACGGTGTGCTCCACCTGGATGCGCGGGTTCATCTCGATGAACACGTGCTGCCCGGCGCGCTCGCCCACGGTGTCGACCAGGAACTCCACGGTTCCGGCGTTCTGGTAGTTCAGCGCCTTCGCGAACTTCACCGCGTCGGCGTAGAGCGCCTGGCGGATGTTCTCGTCCAGGTTCGGTGCCGGGGCGATTTCGATGACCTTCTGGTGGCGACGCTGCAGCGAGCAGTCGCGCTCGAAGAGGTGAACGATGTTGCCGTGCTCATCGGCCAGGATCTGGACCTCGATGTGGCGCGGACGCAGCACTGCCTGTTCCAGGAACACCGTGGGGTCACCAAAGGCGCTTCCCGCCTCGCGCATGGCTGCCGAGAGCGATTCGGCAAGCTGGTCGCGGGTGTCGACGCGGCGCATGCCGCGACCGCCGCCGCCGGCAACTGCCTTGACGAAGATCGGGAAACCGATCTTGTCGGCTTCCTTGGTCAGGAACTCAAGGTCGTCGCTGGGGTCCGAGGACTGCAGCACCGGAATGCCCGCCGCCCGTGCTGCACGCAGCGCGGCAACCTTGTTGCCTGCAAGCTCGAGGACCTCGGCCGCCGGGCCGATGAATTTGATGCCCGCTTCGGCGGCCGCCCGCGACAGCTCGGGGTTCTCGGACAGGAATCCGTAGCCCGGGTAAATGGCATCCGCGCCGGCTTCCTTGGCGACGCGGATCACCTCTGCAACATCCAGGTAGGCGCGGACCGGGTGGCCCTCTTCGCCAATCCGGTAGGCCTCATCGGATTTCTGGCGGTGAATCGAGTTGCGATCCTCGTATGGGTATACGGCGACAGTCTTCGCGCCCAGCTCGTAGCCGGCGCGGAAGGCGCGAATTGCGATCTCGCCGCGATTGGCTACCAAGATCTTCTTAAACATGGCGCTCCTGCGAAATGACGTGGGGATGAATGACGCTCACGAATTTCAGGGTCTGAATTCGTGTTTGAGGGGCCGAACGTGTGTGTTTCGGCGCCCAACGACACACACTACCGTGATGGGGCACACGCTTGGCAAAAGATTTCGGCGGGCACGAAATAGTGGTGTCAGCTGGTCGTTCGGGCCCGTGGCGGCAAAGGATCCAGAACCCGATTATGATGTTGAGGGAACCAATCGTTAAGTCGTGAGCAACTAACAGTAGAAAAGGGCGTGGTCCGTTCCGTGCAGGTAGTGAGCATTAGCAGCCTTAAAGGTGGCGTAGGGAAGACCTCCGTTACATTGGGGCTAGCTTCGGCCGCCCTTGCCGCTGGTATCCCCACACTCGTGATCGACCTGGACCCGCACGCCGATGCCAGCACCGGGCTGGGCGTGCGCGCCGACGGCAAGATGACCATCGGGCGGATGCTGAAGGCCTCCCGCAAGGCGAATCTGACCGAGAACATCGTCTCCAGCTCCTGGCAGGCCAAGGCCGTATCCAAGCGCTCACTGACCCGGGTACCCGTGCTCGATGTGGCAGTCGGCGACGCCTACACCGGCATCTACGACCGCCCCGACCTGCGCGCCCGCGATTTGCGCCGGCTGACCCAGCTGCTCTCCAAGACCTCCGGCTACGCCCTGGTGCTCATTGACTGCCCTCCTTCGCTCAACGGACTTACGCGGATGGCGTGGAGCGCCAGCGACCGCATCCTGCTGGTTGCCGAGCCCTCACTCTTCTCCGTGGCCGGAACCGAACGCACGCAGCGTGCCCTGGAAATGTTCCGCAAGGAGTACGCACCGGACCTCGGCCGCATCGACGTGGTCGCCAACCGGGTGCGGAAGGATTCGGACGAGCACCGATTCCGCCTCACCGAAATGCGTTCGATGTTCGGCACCTCGGTGCTGAGCCCCGAGCTTCCGGAGTTCGCCGACTGGCAGCAGATCCAGGGCGCCGCCTACTCGGTTCACCAGTGGCCGGGGCGGCCCGCGCAGAAGACGGCTGGGTTGTTCGACGAGTTGCTGCGCAACATCACCGACACTGCAGCGAAGCCCGGACGAAGCTAGCCGGCACTTTCTCGCACCACCGGGCAACGCTCCGGAAACGCAAAAAACCGCTCAATGAGTCTCCCGGGCAATGCCCGGAGGACGTAGGGGCGGTTTTTTATTGGCGGATTCCACCGCGCGGACGCAGCCGCCATGGCGGAGATGAAAAAGGACGGGGCCGGATGCGACCTGCTTGCGCCCAGGCGCAGCGGCGGCCTCCGGCCCCGTCCACAAGAATTCTTGTGCTGCTGCTGGCCTAGCTGGCAGACCTCTTCGAGGCGCGACGCAGGGCCAGTTCGTCCCCCGGGTAATCCGTGGCACGTTCGCTGGGAAGCTGCGACAGAGATCCCTCAACCTCGCGCCACACGCGCCCGACGGCGATCCCGAAGACTCCCTGGCCGCCCTGCACCAGGTCAATGACCTCATCCGCGGAGGTGCATTCGTACACCGACGCGCCGTCGCTCATCAACGTGATCTGGGCAAGGTCTTCAACCCCGCGCTCGCGAAGGTGCCCGACAGCGGTCCGGATCTGCTGCAGGGACACTCCGGTGTCAAGAAGCCGCTTGACGACCTTGAGCACCAGGATGTCGCGGAAACCATAGAGACGCTGGGACCCCGAGCCCTTGGCGCCGCGCACGGCAGGTTCGACCAGTCCGGTACGTGCCCAGTAGTCGAGCTGGCGGTAGGTGATGCCTGCCGCCTTGCAGACGATGGGGCCCCGGTATCCGGCGTCTTCATCGAGAACCGGCAGATCCTCGGTGAAGAGGAGTCCTTGGGTATTGCGATGTGACGCGGCGTGCGTCGGTGTGGCCGCGTGTTGGTCGTCCGTGGGATTCATTGGAATCTCCTTGCTCAAGCGTCCCCGTGAGGGAAAGAGGGCTGCCGGGCGTGGAACGACTCCGTTGCGAGTGAAACCGAAATCCGCGGGTGGCAAACCTTGGGAACTTATGCTTCGACGGTACGACTACATTGGGGCTGCGTCAAAGACCTTCAAGCTTAACTTGAGGCGTGTCGCGGACGGTCGTCTATTTATCGAAGTCTTCCGGCTCGACCTCGTTGAGGAATTCGCGGAATTCCCGCACCTGGTCCTCCTCCCCCTCGGCGACTTCGGCGTCGTCCGAAACCATCACCGAGGCCTCGTCGAGCACCCGCTCGTCGCACAGGATCGGGCATTGCGCCCGCAGCGCCAGGGCGATGGCGTCGGAGGACCTGGCATCGACTCGGACGTCGTCGGCGAAGACCAGTTCCGCAGTGAAGACCGCGTTGAGGACAGAAACGATCTCCACGCGCACCAATGGCGCGTGCAACGCCTGCAGGGTCGAAATCATCAGGTCGTGGGTCAGCGGACGCGGCGGGACAATGCCTTGCTGGAACATGGCAATGGCCGATGCCTCGGGGGCGCCGATCCAAATCGGCAGGTGGCGTTGGGTGTTGGCTTCCTTGAGCAGGACAAGCGGCTGGTTGGAGGGAAGTTCTATGCGAACTCCCACAACTTCAAGTTCTTGCATGGTTCGCTCCTTAACTCGGGTCGCTGCATCGCGCAGCCACCGTGTGTCCGGCCTAGTGATCCAGCTTGGCGATGGCGCCGTTGACCAGTGCACCATGCAATGCCATGCAGGCATCGCTGATTTCGCGGGCGGTTTCCGCGGCCCTGGCACGCGACGCCACATCTCCGCGGCTCATGTGGGGAGCCACGACGCGTTCAACCAGCCCCACTTCACGATCGGCCGCCGCGCGGAAGGCACGCAGGTGGCGCGGCTCGATGCCGTGCGCCGCAAGTGCCGCGGAGGCTGCGGCAATCCTTTGGGCGTGCTCGTCGAAGCGATCGTTGTCCGGCGCGATCATGCCAAAGGCAAGCAGGTCGTTGACCAGCTCGGGGCTGGCACCGCACAGGCCCTGCAGCTCGGCCTTGGTCACCGGGCGGGTTCGGGCAACCAGGTCCTGGGTCATCTGTTCGCTGATGCTTCGCGGGGCCAGGGTGTGGCCGCCGGGCAGCTGGTCGGGCCGGTCACCCCGGTCAACGGCGTCCAGGTAGTCCTTGATGACCTTCAGCGGCAGGTACTGGTCCCGTTGCAGGCCCAGGATGAAGCGCAACCGGCCGACGTCGTCGGGGAGGTACTTGCGGTACCCTGCCGAAGTTCGTTGCGGGGTCAGCAGTCCCTTTTCCTCGAGAAAGCGGATCTTCGACGCTGTGACCTGAGGGAATTCATCATGAAGCTCCGAAAGGACCTCGCCGATATTGAGCGCCACGGCACGCTGGTTATCGCCGGCAACAACTGCCAGTCGCGGGTTTCGGGCTGCCTCATTCACTACGTTGTCCTGCTTAGTCGCGGGTGTTGGCCGGGTTGTTGGGCAACGCGTTGTAGAAGGTCAGTCGGAATTTTCCGATCTGCACTTCCGAGCCGTTGGCCAGGCGCACCGAGTCCACCCGGTCGTTGTTGACGTAGGTTCCATTCAAGGAACCGCTGTCGACGACGCTGAAACCTTCGGCATTGCGAATGAACTGCGCGTGCTTGCGCGAGACCGTGACGTCATCGAGGAAGACGCCGGCGTCCGGGTGGCGTCCTGCCTGGGTCACGTCCTGATCGAGCAGGAAGCGTGCACCCTGGTTAGGTCCTGAGTGTGCAATCAACAACGCGGAACCTTGCGGCAGGGCGGAGACGGCAGCGCGCTCTTCAACACTCAGTCCATAGAAGACAACAGGTTCACGCGTCACCGGTGGCAATGCAATTCCCGTTGTCTCGGTAGACGA
Source organism: Paeniglutamicibacter sp. (assembly GCF_046714615.1). Classification (NCBI taxonomy): domain Bacteria; kingdom Bacillati; phylum Actinomycetota; class Actinomycetes; order Micrococcales; family Micrococcaceae; genus Paeniglutamicibacter; species Paeniglutamicibacter sp. The sequence goes on along the minus strand of NZ_JBKKAP010000055.1, from coordinate 33,172 downwards.
CTCGTGCTGCTGCTTAGGCACCCGAGCTTCAGCCATTTCCGGTCCTCCAAAAATCTTTCTCATAATTCCCTTTGGACGTTGTCCAACCCCAAATTGAGGCAATCGTCCTATCACCAGATTAGCCTACTAGCCACCAGTTGGTTTTCGTGAATAACCAAGCAGTTAATCTCCGCAGTTGCGCATTCGGCATGGGAGGATGCACTCATGCCTGATATCGAAAACACAGACCCGTCACCCACGGACGGATCCCGCCGACCCGAATCGAAGACCCGCTGGGGCCTGCGCATTGGACTGGGCGCCGCGGCGGTCGTACTGCTGGCAATCGTCTACCTTGTCGTCCGCCTATTCCTGCCCGTTTGGTGGGCCACAAATATCGGAAACCAAACCCAGGGATCACTCACCAGCGGAATCATCCTTGGCCTCGTATATGGCTTTGTATTCACCTTCGTTCCGCTGCTCGTTGTCTGGCAGGCCCGGTACAAGAAGGTGTCATGGCCGTGGAAGTCCGTCATCGTGGTGGTTGCCGTCTTGCTGGCGATCCCGAACCTGCTGACCCTGAGCATCTACGCAAATTCGTCCAGTGCCGCCGCCAAGGCCAGGTCCATGATCGACATCAGCGCCACATGGTTCCCGTCGTGGTCCATCGGCGGTGCCGTTGCCGCCTTGGTGCTCTTCGTGGGCATTGCCGCGTTCTGGCACCTGTGGCGTGCGCGTGGCAAGAAAATGAAGGCCCTGAAATCAGAGGTGAAGAGCCAAGGCGCGATGAGGGACGCCGCGGAACAGAAACGGGACGATCGACCCGCCCCGGCCACCGAATCGGGTCAGACCGCCCCTCAGACCCCTGTCTGGGCGCCGCGGGAGGACTCCGAGGATCCCACCAAGTCTTCCAGCTGACCTCCGCTGGAGCCAGCCACCATCCAAGGGCGCCTCGCCAAGCCATCCCCCGCCATGCGGGGTTGCCGCTTGGCCGGGCGCCCTTTGCGTCTGCCACGAGATTGTTCGATGATCGGCGCGAAGGTTCCCTGACTCGGCCTGGACGGGCCACTCCCCCGCGCGCCAGGGTCACTGCGGCGGGACCTTCTGCACCATGCGACCGCCCGGCGGCAACGCGGCTTCGTTGACGCCTGCGCATTGAGGGCGAGCCGCCACGTGGCGCAAGGTCACGGGCGCCGGATCACGGGCGCAAGCAATTCCCTCGCAAATCCGGTAGGTCGAAAATCCTCGGGCAAGCCACTGGCAATCTTATTTCGACAGGGATCCAAGGAACCACGGAAGCAAGCAGATATGCCGAACGTCCCCGGAACATGGAAAAACCCCGGCAGTTCAACGCTACTTCGTTGATCTGCCGGGGTTTTAACCGGTCGGGCTAGCGGGATTCGAACCCACGGCCTCCTGACCCCCAGTCAGGCGCGCTACCAAGCTGCGCCATAGCCCGGTTGCTTTCGCAGCCGTTCTCCCTCACTCTCGTGAAGGTGCCGTCTGCGAAAAGCTCCGTGATTACCCTACCCTATTTTTTGGGCTACTTCGAACGCTGGCGCTTTTCGCGCACTCGCATCGACACTTCAATGGGGGTTCCCTCGAAGCCAAAGGTCTCACGAAGCCTGCGGGTAATGAATCGACGGTATCCGGGATCCAGGAAACCTGTGGTGAACAGCACAAATCGCGGCGGACGCGAAGAGGCCTGGGTGCCGAAGAGAATACGCGGCTGCTTGCCTCCACGCAGGGGGTGCGGGTGCGCCGCCACGAGCTCGCCCAGGAAGGTGTTGAGCTTGCCGGTGGAGATGCGCTTGTCCCAGGATTCCAGGGCCGTGTGCAGGGCAGGAACGAGCCTGTCCTTGTGCCATCCGGTCTTGGCCGAGATGTTCACGCGCGGTGCCCACTCGACGTGTGCCAGATCGGTTTCGATCTCGCGCTCCAGGTAGCGGCGGCGGTCATCGTCCATCAGGTCCCACTTGTTGAACGCAAGCACCAGGGCACGGCCCGAATCGATGGTCATCTGCAGGATGCGGACATCCTGCTCGGAGAGGACCTCATCGACGGCCAGCAGCACGACGGCGACCTCGGCCTTTTCGAGGGCGGCCTGGGTGCGCAGCGAGGCGTAGTAGTCCGAGCCCTGGGCCATGTGCTGGCGGCGGCGGATGCCTGCGGTGTCAACGAAGCGCCAGACCTCGTCGCCAAGCTCCACGAGCTCGTCGACCGGGTCGCGGGTGGTGCCGGCAACGTTGTCAACGACCACGCGCTCGGAGCCGGCCATCTTGTTCAACAGCGAGGACTTGCCCACGTTCGGGCGGCCGACCAGGGCGATGCGGCGGGGGCCGCCGCGCGGGATGATCCCGCCGAAGGCGGAGTACGCGGGAAGCTTGGACACCACTTCGTCAAGCAGGTCAGCGGCGCCGCGGCCGTGCAGGGCCGAAACCGGCCAGGGCTGGCCGAAGCCAAGGCCCCAGAGGAACGCCGAGTCGGCTTCCTGGTTCTGGTCATCAACCTTGTTGGCCACCAGCAGCACCGGCTTCTTCTTCCGGCGAAGCATCTTCACGACTGCCTCGTCGGTGGCGGTCGCGCCAACGCGGGAGTCAACGACGAAGAGGATGACGTCGGCGATGTCGGCGGCAACCTCGGCCTGCTCGGCCACGCGGGCGTGGATGCCCTTGGCATCGTGCTCCCAGCCGCCGGTGTCGACGACGGTGAAGTTGCGTCCGGCCCATTCGGCCTGGTAGGAGACGCGGTCGCGGGTCACACCCGGAACATCTTCCACGACCGCCTCGCGGCGGCCCAGGATGCGGTTGACCAGCGTGGACTTGCCCACGTTGGGGCGCCCGATGATGGCCAGGACCGGCGGGATGACCTCGTCGGCGTCGTCGTCGAAGTCATCGCCCAGGTGCGCCAGCAGTTCGGCGTCTTCCGGGTCCAGTTCGTAGTCGTCGAGGCCGGCCAGCAGCGCGGTGGCGCGTGCGTCGGCATCCTCGTCGCTGATTTCGGCCAGGCGGTCGGCGATGTGGTCCTCGTTGTTGAACGGGACGTACTCGGCGCCCTCGTCCGGAAGCAGGCTCTCACTCATGGTGTGGTTCCTTTGCGTTGCGTGCCTCCACCAAACGCGGAAGCCGGTATCAATTCAAGCATGTACCCCGTCTTGGTGGGGAGCCTTCGCTCCGCGCCGAGGCGGGGTTGGTGATCCGCCGGCGGCGGATCGGGAGGTTCAGTTAGTCGGCCTGGGCATTGATGGCCTCGAGCACGGCTGTCACCGTTTGCTCGAAATCCAGGTCCGAGGAGTCCACGGTTGCCACCCCGTCGGCGGCGACGTGGAAGTTCACCACCGTCGAATCCTTGGCGTCGCGGGCGAGCACCTGGGCCTCGAGCTCGGCATCCGACTGGGTTCCGCCCAGCTGCAGGCCGCGGCGGCGCAGGCGCGCCTCCTCGGAGGCGGTGAGCAGGATGCGGGCGTCGGCGTCGGGGGCCACCACGGTGGTGATGTCCCGGCCCTCGGCCACGATGCGCGGGTGTGCGGCGATGATGGCCCGCTGCCGGGCGACCAGTTCGGCCCGGGCGGCAAGGTTGGTGGCCACCGCGGAGACTGCCTCGGAGACGAACGGCTCGCGGATCGCCTCGGTCACGTCCGTGCCGTGGATGGTGATGCGTTCCACGTCGGGATCGGTGGAGATGAACAGGTCCGCGGCCTTGACCGCTGCGGCAACCGCCTCGGCGTCGGAGAGGTCCGTGCCGGCATCCAGCGCATGCCAGGTCACGGCGCGGTACATCGCGCCGGTGTCGAGGTAGGCGGCGCCCAGGCGGCGGGCGGTTTCCTTGGAAACCGAGGACTTTCCGCTGCCCGAGGGGCCGTCGACGGCCACCGTGATTTTCTGCATTACTGCACAACCTTCCATCCAAGTGCGCTGAGCACCGTGATCAATTCTTCCCGGCGTCCGGGGATGACGGAGATGTCAACCAGCCCGATCTGGTGCCCGGCGGAGTGTTCCATCCGCAGGTCTTCCATGTTGATCCCGGCGTTCCCGACATCGGCCAGCAGCCTGGCAACCTGGCCTGGCTTGTCCTTGACCGCGACGGTGACCAAGGCAAAGGCCTGGGGCGGGGCGCCGTGCTTGCCCGGGATCCGCGCCTGCCCGGCGTTGCCCTCCCCCATCAGCTGGGCGAGGTCAAGCAGTGCCCCGGGGGCCGAGGGGTCCTCGAGCGTGCCGATGAGCCGCTGCAGGTCCTCTTGCATGCCACGCAGGATCGGCACCAGGGCGCCGGCATTGTGGCTGAGGATCTGGATCCACAGCTTCGGGTCGCTTGCGGCGATCCGCGTGGTGTCGCGCAGCCCGTTGCCCGCAAGCGCCAGCGAATGCCCCGGTGCGTTCAGCAGCCGGGAGGCAATCAGCGAGGAGGCGACCTGCGGGAAATGCGAGATCAGCGCGACGGCTGCGTCATGGTCGGACGCGTTCAAGCGTGCAACCGTGGCACCCAGGTCGATGGCAAGCGCCTCGGCGGTCTTCACCGAGTCCCCGCGCGATCCGGCATGGGCGCAGATGACCCACGGCATGGAGGTGAACAGTTCGCCGCGGGCCGCGGCCGGGCCGGAACGCTCGCGCCCCGACATCGGGTGCGTGCCCACGTAGCGGCCCAGGTGCTCCTCGGTGATGCGCGGATCTGCCCGCACGGCATCGAGGATCGAGCCCTTGACCGAGGCGATGTCCACCACGGTGGACATCGGGAAGTCCAGCAATGCCTGGGCCACGACCTGTGCCGTGACATCCGGCGGGGCGCCGACGACGACCAGCTCGGGCGCCAGCGGTCGCCCGGGGACGAGAATGGTGCCCGCGCCGATGTCCTGCGCGACGATTTGTGCGCTGGGCGAGGGGTCGGCAAGCCAGACGTTCAGTCCGCGCTGGCTCAACCCCAGCCCGACGCTGGTGCCCAGCAGCCCGGTGCCGATGACCAGAATCGGTCCGGCCAGGTGCGTGGTGGGCATGTGGCTACATCCCCACCATTGCCAGCAGGTGCCCGACTTCCTGGTTGCCCAGCGGGCGGATGGTGCCCTGCTTCTGGTCGCCCAGGCGGATCGGGCCGACCTGGACGCGGACCAGGCGGGTCACCGGGTGTCCTACCTCTTCGAAGAGGCGGCGGACGATGCGGTTGCGGCCCGAGTGCAGGATGACCTCCACGAGCACGTGGCCCGGGGTGGAATCGACCAGCTTGAAGGAGTCGACCGACTGCCAGCCGTCCTCGAGCTTGATGCCCTTCTTCATCTGAGCGCCGATCCCTGCGGCCATCGGGCCGCGGACCTGCACCAGGTAGGTCTTGGGGACCTCGTAGGACGGGTGGGCAAGCCGGTTGGCGGCCTCGCCGTCGTTGGTCAGGATCAGCAGGCCCTCGGTCTGGTAGTCAAGGCGACCGACGTGGAAGAGGCGCTCCTGGCCCTTCTTGCGGATGAAGTCGGAGATGCACCTGCGGCCCTCGGGGTCCTCCATGGTGGAGACGACGTTGCGCGGCTTGTTGAAGACGAAGTACCTCATGTCGGCGTTCAGCTGCAGGCGCATGCCGTCCACGTGCACGGTGTCGCGCTCGGGGTCGATGCGGATGCCGGGCTCGGCGATCAGCACGCCGTTGACCTCGACGCGGCCGTTGGCGATCATTTCCTCACAGACGCGGCGCGAAGCCACACCCGCGTTGGCCATGACCTTCTGCAGGCGCACGCCCTCGAGGTCAGAGTGCGCGGCTGCTGCCTGGGCCCGCTGGGTCGGCTTGGTGCGCTCGGCGCTGACCGGGCCCAGGTTCTTGCCGAAGCGTTCCTTGCCGAAGGCCTGGGGGCCGGCGTACTTCTTCTTGGCCGGGGCACCAGACTTCTTGCCCTGCTTGGGTCCGCCGTGGGTCTTGGACCAGGAACCGGTCGAGGACTCGGAACCGGATTCGGAGCCCGAACGCGGGTTTGACGAGCGTGGATTTTGGTTGGAACGGCCAGCACCGGTTGCTCCTCGGCCGTTGCCGGAGCCGGAGCCTTGTGGGCGCTGGTTGCCGCGGCCTGGGCGGGATCCCTGGTTCATGATCTGTCCTTATGTTGTTTCTTGGTTCGCCTATTGCCAGGGCGAATCAACGTCGTATTCGTCGATGTCACCCACTCCGGGAAGATGCGGGGAGAGCCTGGGCAGCTCGGAAACGCTGCCCAATCCCAATCTTTCCAGAAAGTACGAGGTGGTCTGATACAACGTGGCACCACTTTCACCGTCGTCGGGTGCTTCGTGGATCAGCCCGCGCGTCAGGAGAGTGCGCACCACCGAATCGACGTTGACCCCGCGAATCGCCGCGATCCTGCCGCGGGAAACCGGTTGCCGGTAGGCGATCACTGCCAATGTCTCCAGCGCTGCCTGGGTAAGTCTTGCCGTTTGACCGTCGATGACGAAGCGTGAAACGAAGGGAGCAAAATCACGTCGGGAGAAGATGCGCCAGCCGCCGGCCAATTCACGCAGCTCAAAACCGCGTGGTGTATCCCCACCATCATACTGTGCCCGCAGACTTTCAAGGGCCGCTGTGACGCGTTCCTCACTGACCTCAAGGACCTGTGCAAGGTGGCCGGCGGCGATCGGCTCGTCGATGACCATCAGCACCGCCTCGATGCCGGCCTCCAGCCCCCCGGGCAGCGCGTCGACGGCCGCTTCCGCGGTTCCGGGTGCCTGCCCCGTGTCGGGTGCGGCTAAGTGGTTCATGGATTTTCCCCCTGTGAGGCTTGTGCCAAAGTGGTGGATGTCTCTAACGGTTCGGCGCCCACGGCTTCGTATTCCTCGTCCAGCGCGCCGGGGTCCCAGTCGGCATCGGGTTCAAGCCAACGCACGTTCAGCGCATCCAGCGGCGCATCCTGGGAAAAGGCGATGACCTGTTCGCGGTACATCTCCAGCAGCGCGAGGAAGCGGGCAACGACCTCCAGGTGGCTGGCGGCGTCCGCGACCAGTGCGGTGAAGCTCAGTGAGCGGTGCTCCTTGAGCAGTGCCGCCAGGATCCCCGCCTGCTCGCGCACCGACACCGTGCCGCCGTGCAGGTGCGCGATCCCGACCTCGGTGGGTTCCGGGGCCTTGGGTGCCAGGGCCGCGGCGGCCAGCTGCGCCAGCACCTGGGGGGTGGTCTTGAAGACCAGCTCCGGAAGCAGAGCGGCGAAGTGCGCCTCCAGGCCCGCCTGGCGCGGGAAGCTGGTGGCCTCCTCGTGCAGCTTCCCGGCGATCCAGCCGGCGGCGTGCTTGAACGCCTTGTACTGCAGAAGCCGGGCAAAGAGCAGGTCGCGGGCCTCGAGCAGGGCCATGTCCTCGTCGTTTTCGACGTCGCTGCCCGGAAGCAGGCGGGAGGCCTTGAGGTCCAGCAGCGTGGAGGCGATGACCAGGAACTCGGTGGTCTCATCGAGCGCCTTGGCTCCCTCGCGTCCCCGGAGCAGCTTCAGGTAGGCGATGAATTCGTCGGTGACCTCGGCCATCGCGATCTGGGTGATGTCCAGCTCGCGCTTGGCGATCAGCGAGAGCAGCAGGTCGAAGGGGCCGGAAAAGTTTTCCAGCGAAACCCGAAAGCCACCGGCCGAATCGTCGGGGACGATTCTGCCGGTGGCGGTGTTTTCGGCGGCGGGTGCCGTCATTACGGGGCGCCGCCGCGGGAGATCAATTCCCTCGCGAGCTGGCGGTAGGCCTCGGCGCCGGGGTGCGTGGCGGCGTAGCTGGTGATGGGTTCGGCGGCGACGTTGGCGTCGGCGAACTTGATGGTCCGGCGGATGACGGTCTCGAAGACGGTGTCCCCGAAGGCCTCGACCAGCCGGCCCACGACCTCGCGGCCGTGCAGCGTGCGCGGGTCGTACATGGTGGCCAGCACGCCGTCGATGGCCAGGGCGGGGTTCAGCCGGTCCTGGACCTTCTCGATGGTCTCGACCAGCAGGGCCACCGCGCGCAGGGCGAAGAACTCGGCGGTCAGCGGGATGATGACGCCGTGGGCGGCGGTCAGCGCGTTGACTGTGAGCAGGCCCAGCGAGGGCTGGCAGTCGATGAGCACGATGTCGTAGTCGTCGGTGACCGAGCGCAGCGCGCGCTCCAGGACCTGTTCGCGGGCGACCTCGTTGACCAGCTGCACCTCGGCGGCGGAAAGATCGATGTTTGCCGGCAGCAGGTCCACGTTTTCGACGTCCGTGGTCAGGATGGCGTCGCGGATCTCGGTCTTGCGGTCCATCAGCACGTTGTAGACGGTGACGTCGAGCTCGTGCGGGTTGGTCCCGAAGCCGGCGGACAGGGCGCCCTGCGGGTCGAAGTCGACCAGCAGCACCTTGCGGCCGTACTCGGCCAGGGCCGCGGCGAGGTTGATGGTGGAGGTCGTCTTGCCGACGCCGCCCTTTTGGTTGACCATGGCGATCACGCGGGCCGGGCCGTGGGATTCCAGTGGCAAAGGCTCGGGGAAAATCGTCATCGGGCGACCCGTGGGTCCCAAGGGGGTGGGTTCCTTGAGCAAACCCGCGCTTCGCGACTTGCTGCCCTGTTCCTCGCTCACGGTATGAACCACGCTTCCGTTCGTTGTGCGATCTGGTTGACTACTTCAATCAAGGGTATAGGTTGCGCACCGGCCTTTGCCCAATCGGCGGCGCGGCGAGCCTTTACCTTGAAGTTGAAGTCCAATGTTATGGCGTGCCGTGAACGCTGCCCCGCGGCGCCGTCCCCGGCCAACGGGGCACGGCATGCCTGACGCCTTAACGGCACCGGTTAACGGCACCGGCCGCCGTGCTCGCATTGGCGAGCGCGGCGGCCGTGGCAGCGCGTTGGCGGGGCTAGTGCTCGTTGGCTGTCAGCGAGAGCTCGTCGAAGGGACGGTCCCCGGCAAGCACCGCGCGGGCCTGCTCCATGTCGATTTCCCTGGTCCACTTGCCGATCAGCAGCGTTGCCACTGCATTGCCGGTGAAGTTGGTCAGCGCGCGGGCCTCGGACATGAACTTGTCGATGCCCACGATCACGCCCATGCCGTCAAGCAGTTCCGGGCGGTGCGACTGCAGGCCTGCCGCCAGCGTGGCGAGGCCGGCGCCGGTGACGCCGGCGGCGCCCTTGGAGGCGACGATCATGAAGACCAGCAGGGAGATCTGCTCGCCGATGTTCATCGGCATGCCCATGGCCGTGGAGACGAATAGGGCGCTCATGGTCAGGTAGATCGCGGTGCCGTCGAGGTTGAAGGAGTAGCCGGTGGGAACCGTGATGCCCACGACCGGCTTGGAGACGCCCACGTGTTCCATCTTGGCGATCAGGCGCGGCAGCGCGGACTCGGAGGATGAGGTGGAGAAGATCAGCAGGTATTCGCGGGCCAGGTACTTCATCAGCGAGAAGATGTTCAGGCCTGTCACGGCGCGCAGCAGCGAGCCGAGGATCACGATGATGAACAGTGCGCAGGTGGCGTAGAAGGCACCCATGAGGATGGCCATGGAGCCGATGGCTGCCCAGCCGGTGGCGCCGACGACCGCTGCGATGGCACCGAAGGCGCCAACCGGGGCGATCCACATGATCATCATCATCAGGCGGAAGACCACGGCCTGGATGTTCCGGATGGCCCCGAGCACCGGCTCGCCGCTCTTGCCCATGGACTGCAGGGCGAAGCCCACGAAGAGTGCCAGGACCAGGGTCGGCAGCACCGGGATGTCGCCCGGGATCAGCTCAAGCAGGAACGTGACGGTGGCGTTCTCGGCTCCGCCTGCGGCGCCCTCGTAGGGCTGCAGCTTCAGTCCGGAACCCGGGTGGACCAGGTTGCCGACGAACAGGCCGATGGCCAGGGCGAAGGTTGACATGGTGATGAAGTACAGCAGCGCCAGTCCGCCGACCTTGCCGACCGTGGCGGCCTTGGCGATCGAGCCGATGCCCAGGACGATGGTGCAGAAGATCACCGGGGCGATGATCATCTTGATCAGCGCGACGAATCCGGTGCCCAGCGGCTTGAGTGCCTTGCCGAGGTCCGGGGCCACCAGGCCGATGGCCGCGCCGGCGACCACGGCGACGATCACCATGATGTACAGCCAGTGGGTGCGGTCCTTCTTGAGCGGTGGTTCCTGGTTCTCGATCGGGTCCCGGTCCAGGACTCCGCTCGCTGCCGGCGTCGTTGCCATGATGGCTCCTTCTAGGATGTTGCTGCTGTGGGGGTCTGGCGCTTCGACGCGCCGTGAGCTCTTCATCCATGGTGGGGCCCAAAGTGATCGAGATCTCTCTTGTGTTCATAATGGTCATGGCGCGCTTGTTGACGTGCCACCCAAGAGGAGCGCGATGTGCGCCACCCCAGGACCAGGAGAAGTGGAGGCGCCCCCCATGCCACGTGCGGCTTTGCGATCCCCCGCCACCCGGCACCGCGGCCGCGGCCCCTATTCGCTGGCCGCCCGCATTTTCGTCGCGCAGCTGGCACTGGTGGCGCTGGTGGTGTCGGCGGTCAGCGCCGCCGGGTACCTCAACGCCCGCGCCCAGGCCCACGATTTTGCCGCCAAGCGCGTGCTCTCGGTCGCCGAGACCCTCTCCCACGACCCGTTCGTGATCGACGCGGTGCAGGGGCCCGACCCCTCCGGGGTGCTGCAGCCCTTTGCCGGCCAGATCCTTCAACACGCCTCGGTGGATTTCGTGACCATCATGGACACCGACCGCACCCGCTACACCCACCCCACCGCAAGCGAGATCGGGCGCAAGTACGTGGGCAGCGTCGAGCGTGCCCTGGCCGGGGCCAGCCAGGTGGAGGACTATCCCGGCACCCTGGGCCCCTCGGTGCGCGCCATCACCCCGATCCGGGACGCCGGCGGCACCGTGATCGCGATGGTGGCGGTCGGCGTCACGCTGCAGTCTCTGGGTGTCACCCAGGCCGCGATCATCCCAGCAACGCTGCTGGTGGGGCTGCTGGCGGTGGGGCTCGGGGGCCTGTTCACCTACGCGCTGAGCCGGTACCTGCACCGCGCCACGCTGGGCTATGGCCCGGAGGAATTGCGCCGGCTCTACGCCTACTACTTTTCCGCCCTGCATTCGCTGCGCGAGGGCCTGGTGCTGGTCGATGCCAAGGGCAGGCTGGTGCTCTACAACGACCAGGCCGCCCAGTTGCTGGGCCTGCCCCCCGCAGGGTCGCTGCGCCCGCTGCCGGTGACGCAGGTGGGGCTGCCGGAGACCGTCGCCGAGCTCTTTGCCTCGGGGCGGCGCGCCACCGACGAGATCCACCTGACACAGAACCGGGTGCTGGTGATTTCCCAGCAGAACGCCGAGCAGCCGGATTCGGATCCCGGGGCGCGCGTGCGCTGGACGCTGCGCCGCAGGCAGGTGGAATCCTCGCTGGGCACCGTGGCAACGCTGCGAGACCACACCGAGGTCCAGGCGCTGACCGGCCAGCTCGAATCCCTCACCACGCTCACCGAGGCGCTGCGTGCCCAGACCCACGAGCACGCCAACCGGCTGCACACCGTGGCCACGCTCATCGAGCTGGGCCGCGAACGCGAGGCGCTGGAGTTCGCGGTGGCCGACAGGCAGGAATCCCAGCGGCTCACCGACGAATTCGTGCAGGCGGTCGACGAGCCCTACCTGACCTCGCTGCTGGTGGGCAAGGCGGCGCAGGCCCACGAACGCGGCATCACGCTGACCATGTCCGCCTCCGGCCGGCTGCCCGCCGGCGCCCTGGATGCCAGGGACCTGGTGACGATCACCGGGAACCTGCTGGACAACGCCTTCGATGCCGCCGCCGGGTCCGAGCAGCGCCGCGTCTGGGCCGACTTCGCCGCCGACGACGAGTCGGTGGTGGTCACGGTCGCCGACTCCGGGCCGGGCGTGGATCCGGATCTGCTCGACGAATACTTCCGCCTGGGCGTCTCCTCCAAGCCGGTGGCCGCGGGCAGCGGCTCGCGCGGGCTGGGCCTGGCGCTGGTGCGCCAGGCGGTTGCGCGCCTGGGCGGGTCCCTGGAAGTGGATAATGATGCCGGGGCCATCTTCACCGTGACGCTGCCGCTGGCCCACCGGCCGCGCCCGCCTGCCTGACCGCCGCGGGCCGACCCGCGGAGCCCGATTCCCCTCATACGACCAAGCCCAAGGAAGCACCGGTACATGGATCCGCACAGAGACCTCCGCGTTCTCGTGGTTGACGACGAGGCCACCACCGCCGCCGCGCACGCCAAGTTCGTCACCCGCGTCCCCGGCTTCGAGGTGCACGCCGTCGCGCACAGCGGCCAAGAGGCCTTCGCGGCCCTGGATGCCGCACAGGAGGCGGGCACGCCGATCGATCTGGTGCTGCTGGACATGAACCTGCCGGATTTGCACGGGCTGGACGTCGCCCGGCGGGTGCGCGGACGCGGCAACACCGTGGACATCATCGCGATCACCGCGATCAGGGACCTGAACGTGGTGCGCACCGCCATCTCCGCCGGCGTGACCCAGTACCTGATCAAGCCCTTCGGCTTCGCCGCGTTTTCCGAGAAGCTGGAGAACTACCGCAACTTCCGCCTCAACCTTGGCACCGCGGGCTCCTCCGCCTCGCAGGAGTCGATCGACAACGCGTTCGCCGCGCTGCGCTCGGTGGGTCCCGCCCCGCTGCCCAAGGGGCTGATCACCGAGACCCTCGGCGCCATCGCCGAGACCCTGCGCACGGCGAGCGCCGCGCTCTCTGCCACCGAGGTCTCCGAACTGCTGGACCTCTCCCGGGTCACGGCCCGGCGCTACCTCGAGCACCTGGCCGAGACCAAGCAGGCTGCCAAGGCTCCGCGACACGGGACCCGGGGCCGCCCGGAGTACGAATACACCTGGCGCCGGACGAACTGAGGCTCCCGGGGCAGTCCCCCGGGAGCCTCAGTTTTGGCTCGACTAGCCGGCCGGCCGCAGGAACGGGATCAGTTCCTCGATCACCTTCGGGTCCTCGATGGTGGAGGGCACCGCGTAGGGCTTGCCGTCGGCGATCTGCCGCATGGTCTTGCGCAGGATCTTGCCCGAGCGGGTCTTGGGCAGCGCCGCCACGATGCGCACCTCGCGGAAGTCCGCGACCGGGCCGATGTGGGCCCGCACCATCGCGACCAGTTCCTTGGCCAGGTCCGCCTCGGAGATCGCCGCCCCGCTCTTGAGCACCACGTACCCGCTGGGCCGCTGTCCCTTGAGCTCGTCGGCGACACCGATGACGGCGCATTCGGCCACCGCCCGGTGGGAGCCCAGGACCTGTTCCATGGCGCCGGTGGAGAGCCGGTGCCCGGAGACGTTGATGACGTCGTCGGTTCGGCCCATCACAAAGAGGTAGCCGTCCTCATCCAGGTAGCCCGAGTCCCCGGTGGCGTAGTAGCCCGGGAAGTGCTCCAGGTAGGTCTCGATGAAGCGCTGGTCGTTGCCCCACAGCGTGGCCAGGGTGCCCGGGGGCAGCGGCAGCTTGATGGCGATGTTCCCCTCTTCGCCGGCGCCCACCTCGGCACCGAGCCCGTCCAGGATCCGCACGTCGTAGCCCGGCACCGGGACCGTGGGCGATCCGGCCTTCAGCTGAAGCACCTCAAGTCCCACGGGGTTCGAGGCGATGGGCCATCCGGTCTCGGTCTGCCACCAGTTGTCCACCACCGGCACCCCGAGCTTTTCCCCTGCCCACACGTAGGTGTCAGGGTCCAGCCGCTCGCCGGCCACGAAGAAGTTCTTGAGGCTGGACAGGTCGTACCCGGCCATGAGCTCGGCTTCGGGGTCGGCCTTGCGGATGGCGCGCAGCGCGGTCGGTGCGGTGAAGAACGTGTCCACCCGGTGGTCCTCGATGAGTCGCCAGAAGGCCCCGGCGTCGGGGGTGCCCACGGGCTTGCCCTCGTAGAGCACCGTGGTGGCCCCTGCGATCAGCGGTCCGTAGACGATGTAGGAGTGGCCGACGACCCAGCCCACGTCGGAGGCCGTGAGCATGGTGGAGCCGGGCCCCACCCCGTAGATGTTGCGCATTGAGAAGTCCATCGCCACCGCGTAGCCGCCGGAATCGCGCACCACGCCCTTGGGCGCACCGGTGGTGCCCGAGGTGTAGAGGATGTAAAGGGGGTGGGTGGCAGGCACCGGAACCGCCGCGGCGGGTTCGGCCGCCGCGGCCAGCTCGTCCCAGTCGTGCCAGGTGGTGTCGGTGCCCGCGAATTCGTTTCGCTGGTGCGCGAAGCCCTCGCGGTGGGCAACGATGACGGTGGAAATCTTGTGGCTTGCCATCCCGATGGCTTCGGCGACGGCCGGAAGGTATTCGATGCGGCGCGAGGGTTCGATGCCGCCTGTGGCGGTGACGATGGCGGCGGGTGTGGCGTCGTCGATGCGCGCGGCCAGTTCCTTGGGGGCGAAGCCGCCGAAGACCACCGAGTGCACCGCGCCGATGCGGGCACAGGCCAGCATGGCGATGTGCGCCTGCGGAATCATCGGCAGGTAGATCAACACCCGGTCCCCCACGCCGATCCCCGCATCCCGCAGGACGCCGGCGAAGGTCTCGACCTTGGCCAGCAGCTGGGCGTAGCTGAAGCGTTCCTGGATGCCGAGCACCGCGGAGTCGTAGATCAGTGCGGTGTTCTCCCCGCGGCCTGCCGCCACGTGGCGGTCAAGCGCATTGTGGCAAACGTTCAGCACCCCGTCCGGGTACCACGCATAGATCGGTGCGCGGCGCTCATCCAGGCCGGTCGCGGGCGGGAGTTCCCAGTCGATTGTTGCGGCTTCCTTGAGCCAGAAGGCCGCAGGGTCGTTCTTGGCTTCGGCAAATCTCTGCGCGTAAGTCGGTGCCATGCGAACCGTCCGTCCATTCGTGTCGCGTGCTTGATTCGGGCTTCACCGAGCATATGACTGTCGCCACACATTTTCAAGATGAATGTATACACGAGCCCAATTTTTTCGCCCCGATTTCCATCGATCACGTGACTTCGTGGGTTTTCTGTATACAATTGGTGGCATGAGGGCAAGCGATAAGGCCTACGAGGCACTGCGAACGGACATCGTCGAATGGCGGTTGCGTCCCGGTGCCGTGCTGGGCGAAGTGGAACAGGCAGAACGCCTGGGTGTTTCACGCACCCCGCTGCGTGAGGCACTGGCGCGACTGGTCGCCGACGGGCTGGCTGTGCAGCAGCGCGGCCGCGGCGCTATCGTCTCGGACGTCTCGCACGAGCACGTCGATGACCTCTTTGCCTTGCGCCGGGCCCTTGAGGTCGAATCGGCCCGCATTGCTGCGCGAAACGCCGAGCCCGCCGTCTTTGCGGCACTGCGCTCCCGCTTCATGGAAGCTGGACGTTCCACCGACCCGGAGACCCGCGAGGCCTACTACCGGCTCGCCGGGGAACTTGACCGAAGCATCGACGCGGCGGTGGACAACCCCTACATCGAGCAGGCCCTGCGTTCCCTGCGGGTGCACCTGGCCCGGGTCCGCCGCCTGGCCCAGGACGACCCCGAACGCCTGGCAACCTCGGCCCTCGAACATGCAGCGATCGCCGAGGCCATCGCGGCACAAAACCCGGAGGTCGCCGCGGCGGCCACCCAGTTGCACCTTCACCACAGTCTTGAACACATCAAAACCCATGCCGGTTCCAGAGAGGACACCTAAATGATCAACCACCCAGTACGCGTCTACCGCAGTGAAGAAAACCTTGCCCGCGAGGACCAGCTCGCGCACAAGATCGCAGAAGTCGCGGCCGACCCCGTAGCGGTCACCGCCGAGGTCACTGAGATGATCATCAACCGCATCATCGACAACGCCTCCGTTGCCATTGCCTCGCTGAACCGCGGCCCCATCGTCGCCGCCCGCGCCCAGGCACTGACCCACGCCCCGTCCACCGGCGGCAAGGGTGCCTCAGTCTTCGGCATCACCGAGAAGGTCTCCCCCGAATGGGCAGCCTGGGCCAACGGCGTGGCGGTGCGCGAGCTCGACTACCACGACACCTTCCTGGCCGCCGAGTACTCCCACCCGGGCGACAACATCCCGCCGATCCTGTCCGTCGCCCAGCACACCGGTGCCTCGGGCAAGGACCTGATCCGCGGCATCGCCACCGGCTACGAGATCCAGGTCGACCTGGTCAAGGCCATCTGCCTGCACAAGCACAAGATCGACCACGTGGCGCACCTGGGCCCCTCGGCCTCCGCCGGCATCGGCACCCTGCTGGGCCTGGATGTCGAAACCATCTTCCAGGCCGTGGGCCAGGGCCTGCACACCACCACCGCCACCCGGCAGTCGCGCAAGGGCGAAATCTCCACCTGGAAGGCGCACGCCCCGGCATTCGCCGGCAAGATGGCCGTCGAGGCGGCCGACCGCGCCATGCGCGGCCAGACTTCCCCGGTGCCGATCTACGAAGGCGAGGACGGCGTCATCGCCTGGATGCTGGACGGGCCGGACGCCGCCTACGAGGTGCCGTTGCCGGAAGCTGGCGAGGCCAAGCGCGCCATCCTTGACACCTACACCAAGGAGCACTCCGCCGAGTACCAGGCCCAGGCCTGGATCGACCTGGCCCGCAAGCTGAACCGCGAACACCCGGAGGCCGCCGACGCCAAGAACGTCGCCTCGGTGCTCATCAGGACCAGCCACCACACCCACTACGTGATCGGCTCCGGCGCCAACGACCCGCAGAAGTACGATCCGACGGCATCGCGCGAGACGCTTGACCACTCGATCCCGTACATCTTCACCGTCGCCCTGCAGGACGGCGCCTGGCACCATGTGGATTCCTACTCCCCCGAGCGCGCCGGCCGCCCCGACACCATCGAGCTGTGGAACAAGGTCACCACCGAGGAAGACAAGGAGTGGACCCGCCGCTACCACTCGCTGGACATCAACGAAAAGGCCTTCGGCGGCTCGGTGGTCATCATCCTGGCCGACGGCACCGTGATCACCGACGAGATCGCCGTGGCCGACGCCCACCCGCTCGGCGCCCGGCCGTTCGCCCGCGAGCAGTACATCAACAAGTTCCGCACCCTGGCCGCCGGCCTGGTGGAGGACGACGAAATCGACCGCTTCATCGCGGCGGCCGAAAACCTGGAGAAGCTCGGTGCCGGGGAGCTCGATGCGCTGAACATCGTTGCGGCACCGGGCGTCATCGACCTCGCTGCCGCCCCGAAGGGATTGTTCTAATGTTGTACTCGAACGTCACCCCCGAGCAGAAGCGCGCTGCCCTGCGCGAGATGCTCGTTCCGGGAACCGCGCGCCAGTTCCCCGGGGCCTTCAACCCGCTTTCGGCCCGGTTGATCGAGGAAAAGGGCTTCGATGGCGTCTACGTCTCCGGCGCCGTGCTGGCCAACGACCTGGGCCTGCCGGACATCGGGCTGACCACGCTGACCGAGGTGGCCACCCGTGCCGGGCAGATCGCCCGGATGACGGACCTGCCGACCCTGGTGGATGCCGACACCGGATTCGGCGAGCCCATGAACGTGGCCCGCACCATCCAGGAACTCGAGCACGCAGGACTGGCCGGCTGCCACATCGAGGACCAGTTCAACCCCAAGCGCTGCGGCCACCTGGACGGCAAGAACGTCGTCGACCTGGGCACCATGGTCAAGCGCATTGCCGCCGCGGCCGACGCCCGGCGGGATCCGAATTTCCTGATCATGGCGCGCACCGATGTGCGCGGCGTCGAGGGCCTGGGTGCCGTCATCGACCGGGCCAAGGCCCTGGTGGATGCAGGCGCGGATGCCATCTTCCCCGAGGCCATGAAGGACCTGTCCGAGTTCGAGGCCGTGTGCCAGGCGGTGGATGTCCCGGTGCTGGCGAACATGACGGAGTTCGGCAAGTCCGAGCTTTTCACCCGCCAACAGCTGGCCGCCACCGGCGTGGCCATGGTGATCTACCCGGTGACCCTGCTGCGCAGCGCCATGGGCGAGGCCGAGCGTGTCCTTGATGCAATTGTGTCCGACGGAACCCAGGAGTCTCGGGTAGATTCAATGTTGACGCGTGCTCGTTTGTACGAGCTGGTTGACTATGAGGCGTACAACCGCTTCGATACCGGGATCTTCAATTTCCAGGTTCCGGATCTGGATATCCACACAAATAACGCGAATCTGTAGGAAGTCAGGAGCGAAGTGATGACTGAAACTGAGATCAAGAAGGGCCTCGCCGGGGTCGTTGTCGATTACACGGCCGTTTCCAAGGTGAACTCGGAAACGAATTCGCTGCTTTACCGTGGATACCCGGTCCAGGACCTGGCCGCGTCCAAGAGCTTTGAGGAAGTGGCGCTGCTTCTGTGGACCGGCGAGCTGCCCAGCGAAATCGAGCTCACCGACTTCGTGGCGGCCGAGCGGGCCGGACGCGCGCTGGTCTCCAACGTCAAGGCCGCCATCGACCTGCTGCCGCTGGATTGCCACCCGATGGATGTGGGCCGCACGGCGGTGTCCGTCATCGGGGCAAACCACGCCCTGGCCGAGGATTCCTCCCCGGAGGCCGAACTCATCAAGGCCAAGGAACTTTTCGCCGCGTTCCCGGCGGTGGTCGCCTACGACCAGCGCCGCCGCCGCGGCCTGGGCGTCATCGAGCCGCGTGAGGACCTGGATTATTCGCAGAACTTCCTGTGGATGACCTTCGGCGAGGAGGCCGCCCCCGAGGTGGTCGACGCGTTCCGCGTTTCGATGGTGCTCTACGCGGAGCATTCCTTCAATGCCTCCACGTTCACCGCACGCGTGGTGACCTCGACGCTCTCGGACCTGCATTCGGCTGTCACCGCCGCCATCGGCGCCCTCAAGGGCCCGCTGCACGGCGGTGCCAACGAGGCCGTCATGCACACTTTCCAGGAGATCGGGATCGACAAGAACGAATCCCGCGAGGACGCCGCGGCACGCGCCAAGGCCTGGATGGAAGATGCCCTGGCGGCCAAGAAGAAGGTCATGGGCTTCGGGCACCGCGTCTACAAGCACGGCGACTCCCGCGTCCCGACCATGAAGGCGGCGTTGGACAAGATGATCGCGCACTACGGCCGCAGCGAGATGCTTGGGCTCTACGACGGACTCGAGGCGGCCATGGACGAGGCCAAGGGCATCAAGCCCAACCTCGACTACCCGGCCGGCCCGACGTACCACCTGATGGGCTTCGACACCGACATGTTCACGCCGATCTTCATTGCCTCGCGCATCACCGGCTGGACCGCGCACGTGATGGAACAGCGCGCGGCCAACGCGTTGATCCGCCCGTTGTCCGAATACAACGGCCCGGAGCAGCGCGCGTTCTAGGCCACGGAAAATGGTCGCCCGGGGCGGAGGCATTGTCCTCCTCCCCGGGCGGCCATTGCCGTGCCCGGCCGAATTCCCCGGGCGGCCATTGCCGTGCCCGGCCGAATTCCCCGGGCTGCCCCCGCGCCGGGGCTCGGGTCAAGGTTTGGAAGGGGCGGGTGTGGCAGGAGGATGGTACATCGAGGCGCCGATGCGTTGGGCAGCGTTCCGGGCGGCGTCGGCCCCCTCGATCAGTTCCTGCTGCCGCCCCGCATCAAGCACCGGCTTCAGCGCGGCGAAGGAAAGGTGTCCGCCCTCGTCGAAGCGCAGCAGGCCCCCGCCCCGCAACACCACCGCGGATGTGGTGCGCAGGCCCAGCTTTGTGGCCTCGGCCGGGGCAAGGCGCAATTCCTGGACGAAGGAGGCCCCGATTTCGGCGACAGCGAACCCGTCGGGGCTGAGCCTCAGGCTGGGGCGCACCCTGTCGATGGTGATCCGGGCGGACGGATCCAGTTTCGCCGCGTCCATCAATGCCGGGTTGTCCCAAATGAAACGCAGCACCTCGTCGGGGTCGGACCCCAGGGCTGAAAGCCGGACCGGGTAGTTCAGGTCCCGCAGGCCGGAGATCCCGTCCAGGGCGTGCGACGGGCCGGCAACGATTCCTACCTCGGCAAAGCAGCTGCGCAGCGTTCCGCGGTAGTTGCGCTCGTCCTGCGGGACCACAACCGCGTCGGCGGCCAGGATTCCGCGCAGCAGATCCTCCCAGCCCACATCCACCGGGGCCATGTAGGCCAGTCCGCGCAGCAGCATGTTCAGCACCCGCTCACCGATCCGGGCTCCTGCGGCGGCCACCTGGTGAACGCTTGCCAGGCGGCCGGGCCGCCCCAGTTCCGCCCGCCACAGCCGCAGCACGGTTCCCAGCACCGCGCGGACGACCCCCGCGGCACGTCGATGCGGTTCCACGTCGCTGCGCCAGTCCTGCGGCAGGTCCCCAGTCAGCGGATCCCGCGCGGCCCAGCCATGGCTGAACAGGTTGTCCGCGAAACGGAAGAGCCCGGACGCCAGCAGGGTCGAATCGATGGATTCCAGGGTTCCCCCGCAGGCGGCCATTTCCCCGGCAATGATCTTTTCCACCACGGCCTCGGCGGTGAAGACCCCCAGCATGGCCAGCAGGTCGGCGAGTGCCTCGTGCAGCGCCAGCTGGTCGGCCCCGGCCAGGGAATCTCCCCAGCGTGGGCGGTAGCCGTCGACGACGGCGTGGGTGACCTCGTGGGCCACCAGGTCCCGGTACAGCACCAGCGGGAGCCTGTTCCGGTGCCGCGCATCCTCGATCAGGCCGAAGCGGATCGAACAATCCGAACGCGTGTACCCGGTGTTGCGGAAGTCGATCCGGTCATTGGCGTACAGCTTCAGTCTGCCCCCGCCGGCCCAGCCCATCCGCCGCCCCAGCGCCCGCTCGAACGCGGCCAGGGTGTGTGCCGCCACCGCGTTGGCCTGCTGGGCCAGAAAGCGGCGGTCGATCGGCAGGTCTGATGGATCCGGCGGAGGGGCGATGTCCTCCGCTCCCCAGCTGCCGTTTCCCAGCACCTGGTTTTCCCTGCGCCCGCGCGGGCCACGCACGATGACCTCGAGGCGCGCGTCCAACGGGCCGGTCAGCAGCCGTTCGCCGGGAATGCGCAGTGTGTGGGTCATCAGCCGCCCCGCGGAATCCATCGAATGCGGTCCCTGGGCAAGCACCGTCAGCGAGCTCAGGTCCCCGGCGCGATGGGTCGGCAGGGCGGGCATCGCTTCACCGCGCCGGGTTCGCGAAGGCGCTCCCCCACGGCGAGGCCTTGGCCGCGGTCGGGCCCTCAAGCTGGGCACGCTGGTCAAAGCTGCCCTTGGCCAGCGACTTGGTGACGGCGGCCAACAGCGACCGGCGGCTGCGCGTGGGGTCGCTCCGCAGCTCCTCGAGCAGATAGTAGGTGAACGCGCCGTTGTAGCGCCCGTCAAACACCGAGTCGGCCGAGGTCTGGTAGGAGCGGCAGCCTGCCAGCAGCACCGGGCGGTTTCCCCTGCCCGAGCGCGACACCAGGTCGCGGAAGGCCCGCGGATCCGCCGTCGCCGTCCGCTCCAGGCCGATCGGGGTGGGCGGGGGCAGGAACCGCGGGCGGCGCCCGGGCAGCAGGTCCAGCGCCTTGAGCCCGGTGCCGCTGTGGCAGGTGTCCAGGACGACCTCCACCAGCACGCCGGGCCCGGCCCGGGAAATGAGGTCATGGAGCTCGTCGTCGGAGATCAGGCTGGCCGGATCCCATTGGTCACCCGCCTCGTTCAGGTCGAAGGTGGCAAACGCCTCGTCCGCCTTGTCGGCCTCGTCCGCCTTGTCGGCCTTGTCGGCCTCGTCCCCCGAAGCGTCCGGGATCTGGGTCCCGTGGCTGGAAAACGTGAAGACCAGGTGCTTGAGCCCGTCGGCGGCGGCCCGGTCCATGGCCTCGCCCAACCGACCCATGACCGCGGCCTTGGTTGCCGCGCCGTCCGTGAGCACCTCGATCTGGCCGTCGGCGAATCCGTATCCGGCCCCCAGCACCTGCGCGAAGTCATTGGCGTCATTCACGCAGCCGTTGAGCCACGAGCCCGGTTTCGGGTGCTCCCTCATGCCTAGGTAATGTCCGGGAAGTCGCCTTCGGTTGCGGGAACTGCGGGAATTCCGTTTCCCTGCCAGTTGATGGTCGCAAACCGGTCCACCGATTCGTTGTCTTCCGCAAGCCGGACCAGGGCGTCGAAGCGTTCCCCTGCCAGGATCCGCCCCAGCCAAAGCGCCGAATCGTCCCACATCCGCTCCAGCGGCAAATGCCCCACCGGATGCCATTCCGGGGAGAGCTCCTCCGAGGGCAGGGCCAGGCCTGTGAAAGCGGAGGCGAGGTAGATCGTGCAGTCCATGTCCGCGGCGGGGTTCGCCGGGAAACGGAAGTAGACCCGGGCGGCGGGCAACAGCGATGCGGCGTCGGCGACCAGCGAGGTTTCCTCGGCCAGCTCGCGCACCGCCGCGTCTTCGGGACTCTCCCCCGGCTCGATCTTTCCGCCGGGGGCAACAACCCGTCCGGCACCGAACCCGCGTTGCTTCAGCCCCAGCAGCACCTGGGCGCCGTTGGGCCCGCGCAGGACCGGCAGGCACAGCACGACCTGGGTGGGGGTTTCGGCGGACGCGTGGGGCATGGCGGGGAGCGCCTTCCTTAGTTGTGGGCTCGCGGGTGGGCAGCCGCGTAGATCTCACGCAGGGTATCGGCCGTGACCAGGGTGTAGACCTGGGTGGTGGTCACCGAGGCATGGCCCAGCAGTTCCTGGACCACGCGCACGTCGGCGCCGCCCTCGAGCAGGTGCGTGGCGAAGGAATGACGGAGGGTGTGCGGGGAGACGTCTTGCTCGATGCCTGCGCGTTCGGCGGCCTTGGTGAGCACCGACCAGGCTGACTGGCGCGAGAGCCGCCCGCCGCGCTGGTTCAGGAAGAGGGCGGCGGTGCCCTTGCCCTTGGCCACAAGTTCGGGCCGCCCGCGGACCAGGTACGCGTTCAGGGCGTCGATGGCGTAGGACCCCAGCGGCACGATGCGTTCCTTGGAGCCCTTGCCGAAGAGCCGCACCACCGCAGGTCCGCTGGCCGGGCGTTCCAGATGCAGGTCATCGACGTCCAGGCCCACGGCCTCCGAGATGCGGGCGCCGGTGGAGTACAGGAATTCGAGGATGGCCTTGTCGCGCAGCCCCGCGGAGGTCTCGATGGAGACCGAGTCCAGGATCGCGGTGACCTGCTCGACGCTGATGGCCTTGGGCAGGCGGCGCCCGGGCTGTGGCGGGTGCAGGTCGACCGCGGGGTTCGTGGGTGCCAGCCCCTCAAGTTCCCAGAACTTGTGTACCCCGCGCACCGCGACGATGGTGCGTGCGGCCGACCTGGCGCTCAGCGGGGCGGCGCCGTCGGCCCCGTCGCGCACGGCCTGGGCAAAGGAGGTCAGGTGGCCGAGTGTCACCTGGGACGGTTCATGAACGTCCTGGGTGTGCAGGAAGGAAACGTACCGGTACAGGTCGCGGCGGTAGGCGCTGACGGTGTTCTTGGCCATGCCGCGTTCCACGGCCAGATGCTGCAGGTAGGTCGCCAGGTGCTTGCCCATGGGCAGGCTCGCCGGGTCAGGTGCGATAACAGCCGGCGCTGCGGTGGCAGGTGCCGGTGCCGTGCCAGGTGCCGGTGTCGTGCCAGGTACCGGTGCCGAAGCGACAGGAGTCAGGCGGATCGTGGCAGGGACCGACGTGACAGGAGCCAGCTCAATCGTGGCCGGCTCAAACATGGCGGAGGACATGGTGCCTCTCCCCTAGAGCTTGGGTTCGGTGGAGCGCAGTCGCGGGTGGGCCTCGAACGAGGTGTCGACCGGGCGCAGCGAGGCGTACCCGTCTGCGCGTGCCGCAGCGGCGGCCAGCAGGCCGGCAACCGCTGAGGGGTTGTGGATCCGCCCGCCAAGGACGCCGGCGATTGCCTCGTCAAGGGGAACCCAGGCAAGGGCCATGTCGGCTTCCTCGTCGGTGCGTTCGTGGCGTTCATGCTCGGGAACCGGTCGGGCGTCGCGTGCCAGGTAGATGCGGATCGCCTCCGAGGAGGAACCCGGGGAAAGAAACAGGTCGACCAGCACCGCCCAGTCGGCGGCGATGAGGTCTGCCTCCTCGGCAAGTTCGCGCGCGGCGGCCAGGTGCGGCGCCTCCCCTTCGATGTCCATGAGCCCGGCGGGGATTTCCCACAGGTTCATGCGCACGGGGTGCCGGTACTGGTTGATCATCAGCACCTCGTCGGCTTCGTTGAGCACGAGCACGGCAACGGCTCCGGGGTGGTCGATGTAGTCCCGCACCAGCGGTGCCGCGTCGGGCGCGTATTCGAAGGTGTCCTGCACAACGTCCCAGATGCGCCCGTCGTAGACGGTCTCGGATGAAAGCAGGCGGCGAGGGCTGAACGTATCGCCCAGCGCCTCGCCGTCTGTTGTTGCCATGGTGCTACTTGCCAGCCTTCTGGTGATCCAACCCGGCCTTGACCAGCCCCGCGAAGAGCGGGTGCGGGCGGGTGGGTCGGCTGGAGAGCTCCGGGTGTGCCTGCGTGGAGACGTAGTACGGGTGTACGTCCTTGGGCAGTTCCACGAATTCAACCAGCTTGCCGTCCGGCGAGGTGCCGGAGAAGACCAGTCCTGCCTCCGCGAGCTGTGCGCGGTAGGCGTTGTTGACCTCGTAGCGGTGGCGGTGGCGTTCGGCCACGGCGGTCGTGCCGTAGGTCGCAGCCACAACCGAGCCCTCGGTGAGCGTTGCATCGTAGAGGCCCAGGCGCATGGTGCCGCCCAGGTCGCCCTTGCCGTCAACGATTTCGAGCTGCTCCTGCATGGTCGCGATGACCGGGTGCTTGGTATCGGGCTCGAACTCGGTGGACGAGGCGTCTGCCAGGCCAACCACGTTGCGGGCGTATTCGATGACCATCGACTGCAGGCCCAGGCACAGGCCCAGGGTCGGCATGCGGTTTTCGCGGGCGAACTTCAGGGCGCCCAGCTTGCCTTCCAGGCCGCGGATGCCGAAGCCACCGGGCACGCAGATGGCGTCTACGCCGGCAAGTGCCTTCTTGGCGCCTGCTTCGGTTGAGCAGTCGTCGGAAGGGACCCAGCGGATCTGCACCTTGGCCTTGTTGGCGAAGCCGCCGGCACGCAGGGCTTCGGTGACCGAGAGATAGGCGTCGGGCAGGTCGATGTACTTGCCGACCAGCGCGATTTCCAGGTGGTGCTTCGGGTTGTGCACGGCGTCGAGGAGCTTGTTCCACTTCGACCAGTTCACATCCTTGAACTTCATGCCCAGGTGCTGAACGATGTAGGCGTCCAGGCCCTGCGAGTGGATGACCACCGGGATGTCGTAGATGCTCGGGGCATCGGCGCAGTTGATGACCGCTTCCGGGTCAACGTCGCAGGTCTTGCCGAGCTTGACGCGCATTTCTGCCGGGATTTCGCGGTCCGAACGGATCACGAGGGCGTCCGGCTGAATGCCAATGGAGCGCAACGCGGCAACGGAGTGCTGGGTCGGCTTGGTCTTCAGTTCGTGGCTGGGGCCGATGTAGGGCACCAGGGAGACGTGGACGAAGAAGACGTTGCCGCGGCCGATGTCCTGGCGGACCTGGCGTGCGGATTCGAGGAACGGCTGGGATTCGATGTCGCCGACGGTTCCACCGATTTCGGTGATGATCACATCGGGGGCCTTCTTGCCCTTGCCCGGCTCGGTGGCCGGCAGCCGCATGCGGCGCTTGATCTCATCGGTGATGTGCGGGATGACCTGGACGGTGTCGCCCAGGTAGTCGCCGCGGCGTTCTTTTTCGATGACCTCGGAGTAGACCTGTCCGGTGGTCACGTTCGCCATGCCGTTGAGGTTTTCGTCCAGGAAGCGCTCGTAGTGTCCGATGTCGAGATCGGTTTCTGCGCCGTCATCGGTGACAAAGACTTCACCGTGCTGGAAAGGGTTCATTGTGCCCGGATCCACATTCAGATACGGGTCTAGCTTCTGCATCGTTACGGAGAGACCACGCGCACGAAGAAGGTGACCGAGGCTGGAAGCCGTCAGTCCCTTTCCGAGGGACGAGGCCACACCGCCGGTGACGAAGATATGTTTTGTCGTTTCAGACGACCGGGAATCACGAGAAAGATTACGTTGCACCACGGGGTTCTACCCTATCACCTTTTCGTTGTTGGACGGTTGGGAAAGACTCTACAGCGTTGCGGGATGCGGTAGGCGGAATCCGCGCTTCACGAAAGCGAACTCACAAGCAATTGCGCCTCGCCGAGCAGCTCCTCGGCATGTGCCTGCGCCGTGCTGGAGTCTTCCTGGCCGGCCAGCATCCGCGCCAATTCGCGCACCCGCTCGGCTTCGTCCAGGAGCACGACGTCGCTGGCGGTGAATCCCGCGCCGTCGGCGGCCAAGGCGTTCGACGACTTGATGACCCGGACGTGGCGGTCGGCATAGGCCGCCACCTGCGGCAGGTGGGTGACTACTATCACCTGGACGTGCTTGGCGAGCATGGCCAGTCGCTTGCCGATCTCCACCGCCGCCTTTCCGCCGACGCCGGCGTCCACCTCGTCGAAGACAAAGGTCGGAACGGGGTCCACGGCCGCCAGCACCACCTCGATGGCCAGCATCACCCGGGAGAGCTCACCGCCCGAGGCGCCCTTGCCCAGCGGGCGCGGGGATGACCCCGCATGCGGCTGCAGCAGCATGGTGATGGAGTCCAGCCCATGGCGATTGGGCTCGGTAAGCTTCTCGATCTCCAGCACAAACTTCGCGTCCGGCATGGCCAGCGCAGCGAGCTCGGCGGTCACGCGGGTGGATAGATCTTTGGCGGCCTTGGCACGCAGCTTGGAGAGCTTGGCAGCCAAGTCCAGAACTTGGGTGCGTAGCGACTCGGTTTCTGTTCTGAGCTCCTCGATCCGCCCGTCATCGCCCTGGATCTCCGTCAGGCGGGTGCGGGAGCTGCTCGCCCAAGAAATGACTTCATCGATGTTTGGGGCGTATTTACGGATCAGTCGGTTCAAATCCGACCGGCGTTCCTCCAGCGAGGCCAGGCGTTCTGGTCCCTCGGCGTCCAGATCCGAGAGATAGGCGGCCAAGTCCGTGGAGATCTCCGCGGCAAGAATTCCGACTTCATTAAGCCGCTCGGCCAATGCCTTGATGTCCGCGTCGTCCGCTGCCACTTGATCAAGGGCGTGTTTGGCGGCCTCGACCAAGGAGATCACGCTGGCGGCTTCATAGTCCTCGCTGTTCAGCGATTCGTGTGCAAGGTTTGCGTTGGAACGCAGGGCTTCAACGTTGGAGAGCTTTAGCGATTGGTTCTTCAGTTCCACGTCTTCGCCCGGCTGCGGATCAACGGCGTCGATCTCTTCAAGGGCGGTCTGCAACGATTCCGCCTCGCGAATGCGTTCGCGGGAGGCGGCCACCAGTTCCTCAAGTTCGGCCTGGGCGCTTCCCCACTTGTCAAAGGTCTGCTGGTAGCCGCTCAGGAGCTTGGCCATGGGGGCGCCGGCAAACTTGTCCAGCGAGGCGCGTTGCGCCGCGGCGCCCTTGAGCCTCAGCTGGTCGGTTTGACCGTGGATGGCGATCAGGTCCTCGCCCAGTTCGACCAGCACGCCCACCGGGGCGGCGCGTCCGCCAACGGAGGCGCGGCTGCGTCCCTCGGCCGACAGGGTGCGGGTGATGATCAGCTCGGCCTGGTCGTCGAAGCGTTCGATAAGCGCGCCGGCTTCCTCGGCACGTTCCAGGACCTTGCTGGTGGCAGGCAACACGAGCGTTGCATCGGCCACTGCCTGCTTGGCGCCGTGGCGCACGGCCCCGGCATCCGCGCGGCGCCCGAGCAGCAGCCCCAGTGCGGTGATGACCATGGTCTTGCCGGCACCGGTTTCGCCGGTGACCACGCTGAAGCCCGGGCCCAGCGGCAGGGTCGCCTGGGAAATGACACCCAGGTCGCTGATGCGTATTTCCTGTATCACAGTTGCCTCCGATGATCCTTGTCCCCGAGGGTTTCCGGTTCGGGCTTGGGTTCGTGGTGGCGCGGTTCGATGACCTGCATCGCCGGGGTGATGACCGGCAGCGCCGTCGTTGCGGTCTCGCGTTCCCCGGGTTCCACCGGTCCGCGCCAGCCTTGGATGGGTAGTTCGAACTTGTTGACCAGTCGTTCGGAGAACGGGGTCTGGTTCATCCGTGCCAGGCGCACCGGCTTGGTGGAGCGGGTGACTTCGACACGGGCGCCGGGCGGCAGCTCGATGGTTCGCCGCCCGTCGCACCAGAGAACCGCGCCCGCATCGGTGCGGGTCAGGATCTCGATGGCCAGCAGGGAGGTGGGGGCGACGACCAGTGGCTTGGCGAAGAGGGCGTGGGCGCTGATGGGAACCATGACCAGTGCCTCGACCTCGGGCCAGACGACAGGTCCGCCGGCGGAGAACGCGTAGGCGGTGGATCCTGTGGGGGTGGCCATGACCACGCCGTCGCAGCCGAAGGTGCTCAGCGGGCGGCCATCGACCTCCATGACCACCTCGATCATGCGTTCGCGGTTGGCCTTTTCCACGGCGGCCTCGTTCAGGGCCCAGGTGTGGGCGATCCGGCGGTTGTCCAGCCAGACCTGCACGTCGATGGTCATGCGTTCCTCGACGGTGTAGCGGCGCTCAACGACCCATTGGACCGTTTCCTGCAGGGCCGCGCGTTCGCTTTCGGCCAGGAACCCGACATGTCCCAGGTTCACCCCGAGCAGCGGCACCCCGGCGTTGCGCACAAGCTCTGCGGCCCGCAGCACGCTGCCGTCGCCTCCGAGCACCACTCCGAGGTCGATGGCTTCGAGGCTGGTGTCTTCGTCGAGGATCTCAACCTCGAGGTCTTCACCCTCCGGGGTGTTGCGCACTGCCTGCATTTCCAGGCGGCGCATCACCGGGATGAGTCCGGCATCGCGAAGCCGGGAACAGGTGTCCACGGCAGCTAGAAGGGCATCGTTTCGTCCGGTGTGGGTGAGGACCAAAATCCTGCGCATGAGTTCCTTCCTCGGCGGACCGAAGGTTAGGACATCGGTTCAGATGCCACCAGTCTAAGAATAGTCAACGTCCGGCCAGGCGTCGGTCCCGACGCGGGGTTGTGGAGAAGCCTCCGGATTGTGTCCGGCATCCTTGCCCAGCCACAAAAAGAACTCGACATTGCCGTCCTGGCCCGGGAGCGGGCTGCGGGCCAGCCCCTTCACGTCCAGCCCGGCATCGCGTGCCGACGACATCACGGCGTCCACGGCCTTGCGCCGCTGGGTGGGGCTGTTGACCACCCCGGTGCGGGAAAGCTGTTCGCGGCCGATCTCGAATTGGGGCTTGACCATGAGCACCATGTCGCCGTTCGGCTCCGTGGCACCGGCCAGGGCCTTCATGACCATGGTCAAGGAGATGAAGGACAGGTCAGCCACCACCAGGGCCACGGCTCCCCCGATGTCAGCGGGGTCCAGGTAGCGCACGTTCATGCCCTCGTGGACGTGGACACGGGCATCGGCGCGCAGTTCGGAGACGAGCTGGCCGTGCCCCACATCGACGGCCTCGACGTGGTCCGCGCCGCGGCGCAGCAGCACGTCGGTGAATCCGCCGGTGGAGGCCCCGGCGTCAAGGCAGCGTTTTCCGGCGACTTCGATAAGTGAAAAGGCTGCCAACGCACCTGCAAGCTTGTGCCCGGCCCGGCTCACGAACTCCTCGCCCGCGGCGGCCTGGACGGTGATGGCCGAGGATTCGGCAACGTTTTTTGCGGCCTTGGTGGCAACCATGCCATCGACGCGCACCCGCTGATCGGCGATCATCCGGGCAGCGTCGGTGCGCGATCGGGCCAGGGAACGGGTGACCAGTTCCTGGTCGAGGCGGCTCATGCTTGCTCCAGGGAGGTTGCGTCAAGATCGGCGGTCAACGACGCCTGCAGGTCTTCGAAGATGGCCAGGTGTTCGGCAACGGGGGCCGACGCCAGGGTCTCCAGGACGCCGAGATCGGTCGTCGACTGGTGGTATTCCGTGGGTGCCGCCGGGCGCGGACCGGAGACCTGTGCGCCGGGGCCGTTGTTGGCAGGTGGTGTGTGGTTGTTGCTCATCATCACCCTCGAGCCTATGGCTTGATGCCGACGATTTGGGAAAAACTGAGCTTCGGTTCCACGGCGTGTTCCTGTTGCGGGTGCGCGAGCCACCAGGCCGCACATGCCGCACGCCAGGAATCAAGGTCGGTTTCGTCGCCATCTATGGTGATCGTTTCGCCGTTGATCGAGGCCAGTGCGGCACCGCAGCGGACGCCGAATCCGGTGACCTCGACGACGGGGTAGGTCTCGTAGAGCCCTGAGAGGTCGGCAATGATGTAGTTGGGGCGTTCTGCGGTACGGGCGGCCAACGCCGTACGCACCGTGTCCACGCCGGTGAGCACCAGGGCGGTACGGCATCCGGCGTTGTTGCCGCCGAGGATGTCGGTGTCGAGCCGGTCCCCCACCACCAGCGGGTGGGTGGCCTGGAAGGTTTCGGCCGCGCGGCGGAAGAGCAGTGGTTCGGGCTTGCCGGCCACCAGTGGCTTGGCATCGGTGGCCGCGGCGACGGCCTCGACCAAGGATCCGTTGCCGGGGGCGATGCCCTCGGCGCGCGGGATGGTCCGATCGGTGTTGGTGGCGACCCAGATGGCTCCACCGTGGATCGCGTAGGCCGCTTCCGCCAGATCCTTCCAGCCAATGGAAGGGTCGAAGCCCTGGATGACCCCTTGGGGCTGATCCAGGTGGCTGGCGACTATTTCCATTCCGAAGGAACTCACGCAGTCGCGCAGGTAGGAGCTGCCCACCACCAAGACCTTGGAGCCTTGGGGCAGTTTCTGGGCAAGGAGTTCGGCTCCCGCGTCTGCCGAGCCAAAGCCTTGGTCGGCAGACGCGGGGGCACCCAGCTGAATCAGGTGTGCCGCAACGGCACCCGGCGATCGTGAGGCGTTGTTCGTGATGTACGCCAGGACGACCGAGTGTTCCTGCAATCGGTTCAAGGCATCGATGGCCTTGGGAATTGCACCGTTGCCGGCATAGACGACGCCGTCGAGATCGGCGAGCAGCGCGTCATAACCTGAGATCAGCATGGATGAATCGAATTCCTACTTTTCGTCGTTTTCGTCCTGGTCGATGACCGGGGACGTTCCGTTGGCCTCGGTGACGGCCGGGGCCTCGTCATCGAGTTCCGGGTTCGATTCCTCGGCCACTTCCTCAAGCGAGGACGCATCGACAACGTCGACGGCGTCTTCGTCAGAGAGTCCTTCTTCTTCGGCTTCTTGCGAGGATTCGACGCCGTCTTCCGAGGAAAGGGTCTCCGACTCGACGAGATCGCGGGCACGCGGGCGGCGTGCCTCGGTTTCGTCGTCTTCGCCGAGGTCGATGATATCCGGTTCGGCGAACTCGCCGGTGCCAAGAGCTTCCTCGGCCACGGAGATCTGCTTGCGCCAGGTCGATGCTTCTTCGTTGCGGCCCAGGTTTTCCAAGGCGTCGGCGTAGGCCGAGAAGAGACGCGGGCTGTAGCTGAACGCGCGGTTCAGATCCAACTGCGGGATCTCAAGTTCAGCCAAGGCTGCGTCGAGGTTACCCAAGTCGTTCTGGGCACCGGATGCGACCATGGCCATTTCGACCTTGCCATTGGTGTCCAGGGTCTCGATGACCTCGCTGTGGGCAATTTCCAGCGCCTTTTCCGGACGACCAATTCCACGTTCGGAATCGGCGATCAGGGGCAGGTGCAGGTTGTTGCCGCTGATGCGGCGGTGGGTGCGGAATTCGCGCAGTGCTTCGGCGAACTCGCCGGCAGCGTATGCGGCGAGGCCGACGGCTTCACGAACAACTGCAACGCGGCCGCCACGACGGCTGGCTGCGATGGTGTGCTCGTAGGCCAACTGGGGATCGATATCGATCAAGCGGCCGGCCATGACCAGGTGCTTGGATACCCATTCGTTGTTGACGTCGTCAAGGTAACGCAGTTCCGCACGGGTGATGCGGTCCAGTTCCTTGCCAGTTACATCGTCATCAATTTCCGGTGAACGTCCGCGTTCCGGGCTGTTGGAGCTGCGAAGGTCGGCCGGGTTGTGCGCGCGACGGATCTCTTCGTCGCGCTGTGCCTCGAGGTCAGCGGTGCTGCTCTCGGCGCGGGGCTTGAAACCACCACGATCTTCACGGGGCTTGAAACCACCGCGATCTTCACGGGGCTTGAAACCGCCTTCGCGACGGTCTCCACCCTGGAATCCGCCACGGTCTTCACGGGGCTTGAAGCCGCCTTCGCGACGGTCTCCACGCTGGAATCCGCCACTGTCTTCACGAGGCTTGATTCCACCGCGATCTTCTCGATGCTTGAAGCCACCGCGATCTTCTCGAGGCTTGAAGCCACCTTCGCGACGGTCTCCACCCTGGAATCCGCCACGGTCTTCACGGGGCTTGAAGCCACCGCGATCTTCGCGAGGCTTGAAGCCACCTTCACGGCGGTCTCCGCCCTGGAATCCGCCACGGTCTTCACGGGGCTTGAAGCCACCTTCACGGCGGTCGCCACCCTGGAATCCGCCACGGTCGTTGCCGCCACGGAATCCACCACGGTCTTCACGGGGCTTGAAACCGCCTTCGCGACGGTCACCGCCCTGGAATCCGCCACGGTCTTCACGGGGCTTGAAGCCACCTTCACGGCGGTCGTCGCCACCGCGACGGAAACCGTCGCTGTTGTTCGGCTTAGAACCGGTCCGGTCGCGGTTGTCCTTTGACCCGAAGCCCTTGTTTTCGTTTGACACTAGATGTGTTCCTCTCAAAAGGGTCTTCAGTTTTGGACCCCACGCATGAACCAGTGGACCCCCGCATCTCACGGAAGCCCACCCTAAAATCTTTTTGCCCTCACCAGGGCATTGAACGCCTGCATCTATCTTAGTCGAGCGTACCCAGTCGCCTTCGTGATTTGCACCAATAGTGCGCAACGCAACTGATCAATTGTACGGCAGAAACTCTGTCACTCGCTTTAGAAAACAACAGCTCCTCCGCCTACGAGGAACATTCCATCGGACTCAAGATCCGATGTAGCAGTCCGGCTGCCTGCGGCCGGTTCCCTTCCCCTTGAATTGATTTACCGGACTCAGAAGTAAGCTCGCGTTCAAGGAGAAGTAAAGATATGAACCAGCGGAACCAAATCGCCTCATCCGTGGCCTTGCAAGTCGCGCTGCCACTTCTACCTTCGGCCAACGGTTTCCGGCTTAGCCCCTCCACTGTTCACGTGACGTTGGCGCCGTGAAATCGGTGAGCCTTGACGACAACGCATCAGCAGATACTGCGAAGAGCCAACCAATGTGTGTTCGTCGAACACGACTGGGAAGCATATGGCAGGTGGCCCAAACCATTCAGGTGATGAAGACTGTCATTGGAAAATGGCAGTTTTTTTGGTTGGGGGGTTAAACATCGGAACCCCCAAACACAGTGTGCTTGGGGGTTCCGGGACATTTATGTCCGGCGGTGACCTACTCTCCCACACCCTCCCGAGTGCAGTACCATCGGCGCAGTGGGTCTTAGCTTCC
>NZ_JBKKAP010000054.1:0-9984 GCF_046714615.1 Paeniglutamicibacter sp. | reverse complement strand
GGGGCCCTTGCCCCCAAAACCGCCGGGGCCCGCAACCGTGGGGTAGCCGGGCCCCAGGCGCTATTTCCTTGGTGCTTAGCCTTCGATGGCGACCGGTGCGGGCTCGCCCTCGATCTGCGGGGTTCCGCCTTCGCCGTGGAAGGTGAACGTCGCATCGTCGCCCTCGCCCTCGACGTCGACCTTGATGTGCTGGCCGGCGACCAACTCGCCAAAGAGGATCTTCTCCGAGAGCTGGTCCTCGATGTCGCGCTGCATGGTCCGGCGCAGGGGGCGGGCACCCATGGCCGGGTCGTAGCCGCGTGTCGCCAGCAGGACGCGGGCGGCCTGGGACAGCTCGATGGTCATGTTCCGGTCCACCAGGCGCTTCTTCAAGCGGCCGAGGAACAGGTCCACGATCTCCACGATCTCGTCCTGGGTCAGCTGCGGGAAGACCACAACGTCGTCAACACGGTTCAGGAACTCGGGGCGGAAGTGCTGGCGCAGCTCTTCCTGGACCTTGGCCTGCATCCGGTTGTAGCCGGTCTTGGTGTCGGAGGACGACTGGAAGCCAGTCATCACACCCTTGGAGATGTCGCGGGTGCCAAGGTTCGTGGTCATGATGATCACGGTGTTCTTGAAGTCGACCACGCGGCCCTGGGAGTCGGTCAGGCGGCCGTCTTCCAGGATCTGCAGCAGCGAGTTGAAGAGGTCCGCGTGGGCCTTCTCGACCTCGTCGAAGAGCACCACGGAGAACGGGCGGCGGCGGACCTTCTCGGTGAGCTGGCCGCCTTCCTCGTAGCCAACGTAGCCCGGAGGGGCACCGAAGAGACGAGAGACCGTGTGCTTTTCCGAGTACTCGGACATGTCCAGGGTGATCAGCGCGTCTTCCTCACCGAAGAGGAACTCCGCGAGCGCCTTGGCCAGCTCGGTCTTGCCGACGCCGGTGGGGCCGGCGAAGATGAACGAACCACCGGGGCGGTTCGGATCCTTCAGGCCTGCACGGGTGCGGCGAATGGCCTGGCTGATGGCCTTGATGGCCTCGTTCTGGCCGATGACCCGCTTATGCAGCTCATCTTCCATGTTCAGCAGGCGCGTGGATTCTTCCTCGGTCAGCTTGACGACCGGGATGCCGGTGGAATTGGCCAGGACCTCGGCGATCAAATCGGCGTCAACCTCGGCGATCTCGTCGAGCTCACCGTTCTTCCAGGCCTTTTCCTTCTCGGCACGGGCTTCCTGGAGTTTGCCTTCCTTGTCGCGCAGCGACGCGGCTCCCTCGAAGTCCTGTGCGTCGATGGCAGCTTCCTTCTCCAGGCGGACCGTGGAGATTTCCTCGTCCATCAGCTTGAGCGCCGGAGGGGCGGTCATGCGGCGGATTCGCAGGCGGGCTCCGGCCTCGTCGATCAGGTCGATCGCCTTGTCCGGCAGGAAGCGGTCAGAGATGTACCTGTGCGCCAGTTCCGAGGCCGCCGCCAGGGCGCCATCGGTGATGGACACGCGGTGGTGGGCCTCGTAGCGGTCGCGCAATCCACGCAGGATCTGCGTGGTCTGCTCGACGGAAGGCTCCTTGACTTGGATCGGCTGGAAGCGGCGTTCGAGGGCGGCATCCTTCTCGATGTGCTTGCGGTACTCGTCAAGAGTCGTGGCACCAATGGTCTGGAGCTCACCGCGGGCCAGCATCGGCTTGAGGATCGAGGCCGCGTCGATTGCGCCCTCGGCCGCGCCGGCAGCGACGAGGGTGTGGATCTCGTCAATGAAGAGAATGATGTCGCCTCGGGTGCGGATTTCCTTGAGGACCTTCTTCAGGCGTTCCTCGAAGTCACCGCGGTAGCGCGAACCGGCAACCAGGGAACCAAGGTCAAGGGTGTAGAGCTGCTTGTCCTTGATGGTTTCCGGGACATCTCCACGCACGATCGCCTGGGCCAGGCCCTCGACGACGGCTGTCTTACCGACACCCGGTTCACCGATGAGCACGGGGTTGTTCTTGGTGCGACGCGAGAGGACCTGCATGACGCGTTCCATCTCGAATTCGCGGCCGATGACCGGGTCGAGCTTGCCTTCGCGGGCTGCGGTCGTAAGGTTGCGGCCAAACTGGTCGAGCACTGCCGAACCGGCCGGGGTGCCTTCGCTCTGTCCACTGGAACTGACGCCGGCACCGGCGGTTTCCTTGCCGCCCTGGTAACCGGAGAGCAGCTGGATGACTTGCTGGCGCACACGAGACAGGTCGGCGCCGAGCTTCACCAGGACCTGGGCTGCAACGCCCTCGCCCTCGCGGATCAGGCCGAGCAGGATGTGCTCGGTGCCAATGTAGTTGTGGCCCAGCTGCAGGGCTTCGCGCAGCGAGAGCTCAAGAACCTTCTTGGCCCGTGGGGTGAAGGGGATATGACCGGAAGGAGCCTGCTGGCCCTGTCCGATAATCTCTTGGACCTGCTCACGCACGGCGCCAAGGGAAATGTTCAGCGACTCAAGGGCCTTGGCCGCTACTCCCTCGCCCTCATGAATGAGGCCGAGCAATACGTGCTCGGTTCCGATGTAGTTGTGGTTGAGCATGCGCGCCTCTTCTTGGGCAAGCACGACAACGCGACGGGCACGGTCGGTAAATCTCTCAAACATGCGGCACACTCCTAGCTAACACGTATTTCGATGCTACGCATCAATTTGGGGCTCGTGTTGGATGTTCGCCCAAGGGATAACATTGTTCACCCTCGGCGTTCTTCTTCGCGTTAAACAACGCTGGGGGATCTGATCCATTGAATGGATCCGATCCCCCAGCGTTTATTCCCTATCCCCACAGCGGCCGGGAGCCCGCGGGCTCACCAGATGTATCAGGCGTCGAAAGTTTTACTTGGACTTGGAACGTGACTTCTTCGCCTGGGCAGCGTGGTAGGCGGCGATGACATCGGCCTGCAAGCGTCCACGGGCATTGACCTTGACGTTGTTCTCCTTGGCCCAGGCGCGGATGGCCGGGGCTTCCTTCGGAGTGAACTGCTTCGAGGTGCGCGCGACCTTGATGTACGGCTTGAAAGCCGCACGGAACGCCTCTGCATTTTCCTCATTGAGGTCAATTTCATAATGCTGTCCGCCGATGCCGAATACGATGGATTCGATTGCCTCGGAACCGTCGATATCATCAATCAATGCAATTTGGACCTGACGTGCCATTAGCTTCTCCTTGCCGTGGTGGGAATTCACATGAACACATTAACGGTTTGTGCCCATGCGGGTACCCATATCATAATCACAACTATGGATCATCCAGCAAGTGGGAATTCAGATATTAGGCTAATTATCAGCTTTCGGGCTTTTGTTGTCCTCGTGCTGCGCGGCTAATTTAATTTGCGCGTCCACTTTGGCTTCCGCAGCACGCTCACTGCGATCCACATTGGATACTGCACGAATGACAAACCAAAAGACCAGCGCAACAACAATTGTTGGAAGAATTGCCTCGATATACGGCATATTAAGCCTCCGGCTTGAGCAGTGGGAAGAGGATGGTTTCTCGAATTCCCGTGTCGGCAAAGAGCATGACCAGACGGTCAATGCCCAAACCAATGCCGCCCATTGGCGGGGCGCCGTATTCAAGAGCGCGAAGGAAGTCCTCGTCCAGCTGCATGGCCTCGTCATCGCCGTCGGCGGCCATGCGGGACTGCGAGGTCAGGCGCTCACGCTGGATCACCGGGTCGATCAGCTCGGAGAATGCGGTTCCCCGCTCCATCCCACCAATGATTAGGTCCCAGGCCTCGATGATTCCTGGCTTGCTGCGGTGCGGACGGGCCAGCGGCTGTGCAGCCGGCGGATAGTCAAACACAAAGGTCGGGTTGATGAGAGTCGGTTCAACGATTTCACCAAACAATTCAATGACAAGCTTTTCGGCTTCCCATTTTGGATCGACTTTTACGCCGTGCTTTTCAGCAACTGCGCGCAGCGTTTCCACATCGGTGTCGGGAGTGATTTCCTGGCTCACGCCTTCGGAAAGTCCGGGGTAGACGCCCAGCCATGCCCATTCGCCGTCAAGGTCGATGGTGCCCTTTGACGTTTCGATTTGGCGGCCGGCCCCGATGGCGTCGGCGGCATTGAGGATGATCTCCTTGATGCGGTCGGCCATCACGAATTGGTCGGCATATGCCTCGTAGGATTCCAGGGTGGTGAACTCCGGAGAGTGCGTGGAATCCACGCCTTCGTTGCGGAAGATCCGCCCCAATTCAAAGACGCGGTCGATGCCGCCGACGACTGCACGCTTGAGGAACAATTCGGTGGCAATACGCAGCGTCATTGGCTGGTTAAACGCATTCAAATGCGTCTCGAATGGACGTGCAGAGGCACCGCCGTGTATCAGCTGCAGCATCGGGGTCTCCACCTCGACGTAATCCCGTGCATGAAGGGTGTCGCGCACCGCGCGCGTGATTGCCGCGCGCTTGTAGACCATTTCCCGGGCCTCATCACGCACGATCAGATCGGCGTAGCGCTGGCGCACGCGAGTTTCCTCGTTCAATTCCGCATGCAACACCGGCAGCGGGCGCAACGCCTTGGAAGCCATCTGCCAATCGCTGGCCATGACCGAAAGTTCTCCACGGCGCGAAGCGATGACTTCACCGGAAATGAGTACGTGGTCTCCCAGATCGACAAGGGCCTTCCAGTCGGCAAGCCGATCCTCGCCCACGTTGGCGAGGGACAGCATGGCCTGGAGCCGGGTGCCCGTTCCCTCGGGGCCGCCCTCCTGCAACGTGGCGAAGCACAGCTTGCCGGTGTTGCGCATGAAGACAATTCGTCCCACGATGCCGACCTGGATGCCTGTGGCTGTGTCCGGGGCAAGGTCCGGGAACTGTTCCCGAATCTCATGCAGCGAGTGAGTCCGGGCGACACCCACTGGATAGGCTTCTTCTCCACGGGCCAACAAGACGGCGCGCTTGTCCATGCGCACCTGGCGCTGGTCGTTGGTCTCGGGGGCGTTGGCTACTGGGGCAGTTTTTTCGGCAGTCACAATATCCAATTCTAGTCCGAATATTCTGCGCGCGGGTTGAGAGGTGTGGAGCAACACCCCAAGGTCTCTTTCGAACCCGGAATAGGATGGAGCGATCATGGAAGAAAGCATTCTGGAAACACCTGACGGCGGATCCCTGGCACTGTATTCATATGGCAACCCGAATGCTCCCGGGCACCGCCGGATCCTGGTTGTGGGAGGGGCTTTCCTGACCGCGCTAATCTACCGGCCGTTCGCCGCGGCCCTCAGTGCCCGGTTGGGACAGGACTGGACGGTGGATCTCTACGACCGCCGTGGGCGCGGAAACTCCACCGAGCAGCCTGCCGATTACTCGATGGGCACAGAGATCGCTGACGTGGCACTCATGCTGGAACACACCGGGGTCCAGAACCTCTTTGGCCATTCCCTGGGCGGGGCAGTCGTGCTCAACGCGGTAAGGAGCTTCCTGGATCCCGGGGCCTCGCGTGGCAACGGCCACGTGCCGAGTCGTCTTGCCGTCTACGATCCTGCCATCAATCTCGATTCCTCGATCGACACTGGGTGGTTGATGGCGTTCTCCGAAGACGTGGAGGCGGGAAGGAACAGCCGGGCACTGGCACGCATGCAGCGTGGCATGAAGTTCTCGCCTACCCTGAGCAAGGTTCCCGCGCCGATCCTTGCGGCTTTGCTGGCCGGGACCTCGCGCACCAAGGCCGGCAAGCTGTCCCGCGCCATGCTGCCCAGCGGGGTCGGCGAGCTTCGGGCCGCCCTCGAGGAGTCACAACCCGCAAGCAGCTTTTCGGTTCTACCGCCCAATACGCATTTCATGGCCGGTGCCAAAAGCGCAGGGTATTTCCGTTCGACGGCCCGCAAACTGCATGATGTGGTGCCGGGATCCACATACCTCGAAACGCCCAAGGGCATCCATGGTTCCGTTCCGGCAGCGTTCGGGGCCTTGCTCGATGACATCGGCGACTATTTCGCGCGATCGTAGCCCCGGCGGCAAAAATGCTTCTGCCGCCCCTGCACCCGAAGGGCAGGGGCGGCAGAAGCATTCGTGATTACCAGATCTTGACGCGGTCCTCGGGTTCCAGCCACATGCCGTCGCCGGGCTTGGTGCCAAAGGCTTCATGGAAAGCATCCATGTTCTTGGGTACCTGGTTGCAACGGAACTCACCCGGCGAGTGCGGGTCTGTGGTGATGCGGGTGACCATCGTTTCCGGACGGGTCAGAGTGCGCCAGCACTCTGCCCAGGAGTAGAAGAACCGTTGGTCCCCGTTCAGTCCGTCGATCACTTCGTCGGTTTCCACGCGCCGGGCCGCCAGGTCCAGCTTGTAGGCGGTGTATGCAATGCCCAGGCCACCCAGGTCGCCAATGTTTTCCCCGAGTGTGAGCTTGCCGTTGACATGGTGCTCCGGCGACTCCGGGGGCACCAGCGCCTCGTATTGGTCAACAAGCTTGCCGGTGAGCTTTTCGAAGGCTGTCCGATCCTCATCGGTCCACCAGTTCTTCAGCTCGCCGGTGCCATCAAACTGGGACCCCTGGTCATCGAAGCCGTGCCCGATCTCGTGCCCGATCACGGCACCGATGGCACCGTAGTTGGATGCGGCGTCCCGGTCGGCGTCAAAGAAGGGTGGGCGAAGGATTGCTGCTGGGAAAGCAATTTCGTTCAGCAACGGGTGGTAGTAGGCGTTGACCGTCTGCGGGAACATGAACCACAGCTCACGGTCCACGCCGTCGTCTATCTTCTTCAGTTCACGCAGGAACTCGAATTCGTTTGCCGCGGCGATATTGGTAATGACATTGTCGGCCACGGCGGAAATCGAGGAATAGTCGATCCACTCGTTCGGGTAGCCGATCTTGGGCCGGAACATGGACAGTTTTTCCAGCGCCTTGTCCTTGGTATCCGGGCTCATCCATTCCAGCTCGCCGATCGACTGGCGGTAGGCGTCAATGAGGTTGACGACCAGTGCGTCCATCTCGTCCTTGCTGCGCTGCGGGAAGTGCTCGGCAACGTAAAGCTGGCCGATGTCTTCACCCACGGCTCCCTCGGTGAACGCCACGCCACGCTTCCAGCGCTCGCGCAGCTCCTGGACCCCGGACAGCTTTGCGGAGTAGAAGGAAAAGTTCTCGTTGACGAATGCACTGGACAGGTATGGTGCGTTCGAGCGGATCAGCTGCACTGCCAGCCAGTGCTGCCATGATGCCAGCGGTTCACTGTTCAGCACCTGCTCGAGTCCCTTGAGGTAGCTTGGCTGCCAGACATCGACTTCGGCGAAATACTTCGCCTCGATTCCGGCACCGGAAAGCCATCCGGAAAGGGAAGGAATGTGCTCGAGGAGCGTTGAAGTGGTCATGAGGTTGTAACGGGCCTGGGCGTCGCGGCACTTGACCCTGTCCCAGTGGTGGGACGCCAAGGCGGTTTCCAAGGCGACCACGTCCCGCGCCGCAGCCTCGGTGCCGGTCAGTTCGCCAAGTGCCAGCAATCGGCCGAGGTGCTCCTGGTACTCGCCCAAGAGCTCTGCGAACTGCTCTTCACGGTAGTAGGACTCGTCCGGAAGCCCAAGCCCTCCCTGGATCAGGGTCAGCAGGTTTCGTTCCGGCGACCCGGCGTCCGAGCTGGCTCCGGCCTGGATGAATCCGGAAATACCACGGCGGAAGAATGATCCGCTGAGGCCGATGAGTTCTGCAATGCTAGTGGTGGCGTAGATGGATGCCAGGTCCGCACGAATGGGTTCAACGCCGCTGGCCTCGATCCGTTCCTCATCCATGAAACTTTCATAGAGGTTTGCGATGCGTTCCTTGCGCGCGTCCGTGGTTCCGTCAGCGCCACCCCGGTTCTCCTGGGCTGCCTCTATGATGGCCCGCACCGCCGCCTCGGAATCGTCGCGCAGCGCCATGAAGGATCCATAGCTACCCTGGTCCGCGGGTATCTGTGCGCTTGAGAGCCAGGCACCGTTGGCGTGGCGATACAGGTCGTCCTGCGGCCTGACATTGTTGTCACGGTGGTTCGCGCTTGCCGCCGGCTTCACGGTGCTGGTTGCAACTGACGAATCGGTGCTCATATTTGTCCTATCCATTCATCCGCGCGCACGCCGTGACCGCCTCCATCATCGCGGGCCGGCTCGCGTCGACACCGCGGGAAGCGCAAGGGCATACGCATCGTGTTCCACGTCTCAACGATTCACTGTACGCGTGTGAAGTAAGAATTTGAGATTATTTTCGTCGGTTACTCCAGCGGTGAAACGCAGTTGTTGCGGAATCGCCACATTCAGACATCGGCAACCATAGCGTCGGGAGTGGAGCGCGGCCAACCATGCCGGGAACCAGGGAATTGCACAACGTTATCCACAGACTGTGGATTGCAGCAACGAATCCACAGTCTGTGGATAACTTGGGGTGGGTGGTTAACGGGGAACGGCCCCCGGGGGCGTGTGCCTGGGGGCCGTGCGGTGGGGGTTTGGGGGTTAAACATCGGAACCCCCAAACACTGTGTGCTTGGGGGTTCCGGGACATTTATGTCCGGCGGTGACCTACTCTCCCACACCCTCCCGAGTGCAGTACCATCGGCGCAGTGGGTCTTAGCTTCCGGGTTCGGTATGGGACCGGGCGTTTCCCCCACGCTATGACCGCCGTAACTCTAGTACCGCGCATTCCTTATTCAGGAGTACTGGTGGCTTTATCGAGTCACAACAAGTGCTGTGGTTCTTCATCAATAACTATAGCGGAAGCCGGGACCCTGCGCGAACCAAACCGTGGCATCCGGCTCATGAGGGTAATCACAATCAGAAGTTCGTCGATCACAACGGCTTCGCCATGCGAATCGACGGCGGTTCGTAGCCCAGGGACTCATATAGTTTGCGGGCGCCGGTGTTGTAGCCAAACACATTCAGCCCCAGCTCAACGGCGCCGGCCGATTTCGCCTTCTGCTCGGCCAGAAGCATCGCATCTTTTCCGTATCCCCTGCGCTAGATAGGACTCGAAGATCTCAACGTCCCAGACCCACCACTTGCCGACATCGGCATCGGCTTGCGGCCCGATCCAAAGGTAGCCGACAATTTCGTTAACGGCGACGACATTACAAACCAGATGCTGCTCCCGAGGCTTCCCATTCGGGAAAAGTTGAGCAAAACTCTTCTCAGCTGCGGCGTGAGCCTCGGCGGCGGATTCGCCAGCCGCCATGCGGCTGACGACGTACTCGGCTGTGATGGAGACCAACCAGTCAGGGATATCCTTCGCGGGCATGGGCAGAAGGTGCGCGGTCATGGAATCAATCTATACAGCAATCGGGCAGAACGGCACTTCAGGGGATGGATCGTTGCCCTCCCTTCGGATCACTGTCCGCGCCCGTGCCTCGGTTGTATGCGCACGCCGGCCGCAACGACGTTGAATCCGTGTTCCGCAGAATCGAAACCATTGGACCCAACATGGGTGATGTGGACCCAAGCTGTCTGCCGGCGTAATCGCCAATACGAACAAGCGGGGTGAGGGCCTCTTCGCATTCGACTGTCAACATGGCGGGTACTTCAATGTCTAATGCGGCAAGCTGCGGTGGAATGGCCAACTCTACCCACCGGAGCCTGGTGCGATCTGGGCTCGCGAGCCCAACCTGTCTTATTCCACGACCCAATGATGTCGTTCGTACTCGTCCTTAGGCACTCGCATTGAAACTGTAATCATGGCGCCCGCTCTACTTAAAGTTACTGCGGTCGTGTATGTATGTTGCCGAGCAACATCCACTTCTCATCACCCAGTCGGCGGCGATTAGTCCTTGAATGACGGGCGGAGGTGGGGTGGAATCCACGCGCGCAGCCAGTCTCTTGTCATCGGCCGAGACCGAGAGGAACAACACCCACTTCTCGAAGTCATTGCGAGCTGCGTTGGTCGCCATCCGGTGGCGTTGCCAAGACCGTGACGGCACCGTCCCGGGGTGGGTGGTTAACGGGGAACGGCCCCCGGGGGCGTGTGCCTGGGGGCCGTGCGGTGGGGGTTTGGGGGTTAAACATCGGAACCCCCAAACACTGTGTGCTTGGGGGTTCCGGGACATT